>CAKQXZ010000223.1 GCA_934292955.1 uncultured Clostridia bacterium | reverse complement strand
AACAGATTTTCGCTGGGTTTATGCTTTGCAAGCACCGTAAACGATATTAAGGTGATTGTCAACGGAACGAAAGAATTCGTTTTCCGCAATATACAGACGGTGGACGAAGAAACAAAAGAATTTGCAACGATTTATCGCCGCGGCGGAAACAATACGGAATACGGAAATTACGGCGGAATAGGCGACAAATACGAAACGCACAGAATCGCTTTCGACCCCTCGGAGTTCGGAGAAATAAAAAGCGTTGAAATACTGCTTGCGTAAATTTAATAATTCATATAAACTTTAACAATTCACAAGAAAAGAATAGTCGTTCGCGTCATTTACGGAATGCGCGATTACGCGACAATATTGTAAAGAACAATAGAATATATTTCATTTGTGCGGCGGTTGTTTTGACTGCCGCTTTTTCGTGTTTTTCGGTATAAAAGCGATTCAAGAAATTTAATTAAAAAGAAAAAACAAAATAAAATTCCGCATAAAATGACGAGTTTTGCGTCGGCTTAAAAATTTTTTCATTTTTTTTGCATAAAACCGTTGACAAAAGAAAAATATAGTTGTAGAATATTGGCAGTCAATGAGAAAGAGTGCTAACAATCTTTTAAGGGGTGTGCCAAATGGGATTGTCCGAACGAAAGAAAAAAATATTAAAGATTGCGGTTGACAATTATATCGAAACCGCGTCGCCGGTATCGTCTAAAACGATAGCCGATCAGTACGGAGAATCTATAAGTTCGGCTACCATCCGCAGCGAGATGAGCGCGCTTGAAGAATTAGGGTATCTCGAGCAGCCGCATACGTCCGCGGGCAGAATTCCTTCGAACGAAGCCTACAAGTTATACGTCAGCGACCTTATGGTTAAAGAGAAACCGACTGCAAAAGAATTAGACTATATCAAGCGAATCTTTCTTGAAAAGACAGACGACCTTGAATACGTTATCCGCAATACCGCAAAGATAATAAGCGAACTTACGAGTTACACGTCGATGGCGGTTGCTCCGCACGACGAAAGCGAAAGGGTGAAACAAGTAAAACTGTTCAGGTTTAAGCCCGACAGCGCGCTTGTTATTATAGCAACCGAAAACAAATTGCTTAAAGACAAATTCATAACGCTTCCCGAAACGATGTCGGATGAAAATCTCGAAGACGCGAACGCGGTGCTCGGGCGTATGATGGTCGGCAGAACGTTGGAAGAGTGCTGTAATATGGTTCCCGAAGCCGAAGAAGAATTCGGCAATTATAAAGCGGTGTTCGTTATGGTAATCGACGCGCTTAAAAATTACGTTTCTTACGACGAGAGCGATCTTATCGTAGAAGGCGAAGACAAGATGCTCGATCATCCCGAATATGCGGATATAAGCAAAATAAGAAGATTTCTGCAAGCGGTTACGAGCAAGGACAAAATAGTGAACCTGCTCAGCGACGACGGCACCAGAGATATGAAGATCAACGTGAAGATAGGAAGCGAAGGGTACGACGAAATTCCCGACGATTGCTCGCTGGTTTCCGCGACTTACAC
>CAKQXZ010000222.1 GCA_934292955.1 uncultured Clostridia bacterium | reverse complement strand
GACCTGAAAGCGTCCGCAAACCAAAGTTTGCAATACATGTAATAATCTTTCATTTCGTCAGCCGCACCCATATACATTCCGTCAAAATATTTATCGATAACTTCGTCGATATTAAGCGAAGCATTCCAGCGAAGTTTGCAGTCTACGTAAGCCGAAAGATTGAAAAAACCCGTATCCGACCCGCGCTGGCTGCTGTGTTGCTGTATAAGAGACATCTGAACGTTGTTCTTTGCCATAACCGGAACGAATTCGGAATAAAAGCCGTAATTATCCACAAAGCAAAAATAATCGTTATACGCGCTTCCGTAAGACCATACCCAACAGTTCGGGAAAACGCTCATCCAAGAAATCATATCTTTATAAGAAGCTTCGTTAGAAGGGGCATATAAAGATTTGCCGTGATCTACGGTTTGTATAGCGACGAACGGTTTAATATTTACGTCTTCGGGGAAAACTTCGTTATCCGCCGCGACGTATTTGCCGCTCGTTTCGTCGTAAGTATAAGGCGAATGCTCCGTACCCCAGTAAGCAAAAAACATATAAGCGAAATTATCTCTGCGATAAGCCGCGTTTTCTTCTTTCGCCATCCATTCGTCTACGGTTTTACCTACCGCTTTTACGAATTTAATTATTGCCGCAGTATTAGAATTATTGTATTTTTTCTGCATCGCCGTGCACGCTTCGCACGTACACATATTGTTGTTGTCCTCTATACCGATTTGTACGCCGCAAATATCGGGATAACGGTCGGGAGTGTTAGCACGGAGAGCGTCTTCGATTTTCTCCGCCGCAATGCTGACCATAAGGTCGTATTTTTCCTGATTGCCGTGAGCGGTATAACAAAGTTGCCCGCCGCCGTAAAATTCTCCGTTTTCCTCCTCGTATTCCTCTTTCGGGAAAAATCCGCGTATGCTGTTATGCTCTCTGAGTCCGTTGATGGGAAGAAGCATAGACCAATAGGTATCCCGAGAGCGAGTGCGATAACTGAACATTCTGTCGTTATAATCGGAAGTAGACTCGTTTTGCGCGCCCGAAGCCCTTGAACGCATTTCTATGTCCGGTATGTCTTTTACGTCGTAATCGCAAAGTTTAAGTTCTTTTACGTCCGTTTTCAAAGAATAATTGTCTTTGAAATAGACATCGAAACCGAAATGCATTTCGAGAAAATCGTAAACGCCGTATAGCACGCCGTAGTCTGACGTTCCGCCGATAAAAAATATCGTTTTATCTTTCGTAAGAATCCGCACGCCGTCTCTTTTCAACTCCTCGGCGTTGACCTTATCTTCAAGCCCCGCGGTTAAATAAAGTTGAGTTTTACCGAGCGAGATATACTTGTTTTCGGAATTATGCGACAAATCCTTATCGCTGATTACCGTAAGAGTTATGCCCGTAGCCTCGCGAAAAAGCGTAACCAGTTCGGTTTTGGCGTAATTCGTTTCGAGCGAGGTCGTTTCCGGTATGACTACCTTATATTCCGTAGAACCGTTTTTAAACAGATACGTATCGGTCTCGGTATAATTGAACACGTGAGTTCCGATAGTTTCGGTATCGTTTTTATC
>CAKQXZ010000221.1 GCA_934292955.1 uncultured Clostridia bacterium | reverse complement strand
GAGTATTTGTTTACAAACTCGTTATGAAAGTCGTCGGATTGATATCGGGATTGTTTTAATCGAACCGTTGTTGTTTGCAGGGCGGTTATGCGGCTTTTTCCGCGCGCGTTGCGGTATTTTATAATTTTTATGATGCCGTAATGCGCGTGTGGTACGCGACATGATAATATATATTATAACGAAAAAAGTTTTTTTTCAAAAACGCGTAAAAAAAGTTGACATACAAAACTTTATATTGTAGAATATGTAAGCACTCCGAATGCGGGGTGTTAATTTTATGTTAAGTCCGAAACGGTTTCGTTACGGACGGGAAGGTATAAAATGGCTAAAGGAGTCAGAACAAGAATAACTCTTGCATGCACCGAATGCAAACAGCGCAATTACGACGTGTATAAGAACAAAAAGAACACGCCGGACAGAATCGAACTTAACAAATATTGCCCGTTTTGCAAAAAGCATACCGCTCATAAAGAAACGAAGTAATCTCGTTTTCTTTGGCGGGTAATTTTTGCGCAATAACAAACTGAGAGGTGTCAGATGAGCGAAGAAAAGAAAGCCGTATCGGGCGAAGTTGCCGCGGCTAAAAAGAACAAAGCGGTTAAAAAGAACAAAAAGCCCAATGCTTTTGTAAGATTTTTCCGTTGGTTCGGAAAAAAGATGAAAGAAATGTGGTCGGAACTTAAGAACGTCACATGGCCGAAAATGCCCAAAGTCGTTAAACAGACGGGCGTTGTTCTCGGCGTAATCCTTGTTTTCCTTGTACTTATTACGGCGATAGACGCAGGGCTTGGCGCACTTCTCAAGTTGCTTGTTCCGTCTTCGGACAGTTCGGCTGCCCAGATTTTGAACGGACTCGGCGAATTTCTTAATTTGCTGGCCGGTAAATAATCGGGGGCTATAACAGATGGAAGAGAAGAACTGCGCAAAATGGTATGTCATTCATACTTTTTCGGGCTATGAACAGATGGTTAAGTCCAGCCTTGAAAAGTTGATTGAAAACAATAATCTCTCCGATACCATTCTCGATATAAAAATTCCTATGGAGCAGACGATTGAAGAGCGCAACGGCAAGAAAAAGGTCGTTCAGCGCAAACTTATTCCGTCGTATGTCTTCATTAAGATGATATACAACAACAACCTGTGGCATGTTATCACCAACATTAAGGGCGTTACCGGTTTTGTCGGCCCGCTCGGCAGGCTGTTGCCGCTTACAGACGACGAAGTCAAGCGTATGGGGCTTGAAAGCAAACTCGAAAACGTCGACTTTGTCGTAGGCGATAACGTCAAGATTATTTCCGGTCCGTTAGAATCGGTTATCGGCGTTATTTCGTCGCTCAATTTTGCAAATCAGAAAGCCAACGTTAAAGTAACCATGTTCGGTCGCGAAACCAACGTGGAACTTGATTTCGTTCAGCTCGAAAAAATCGTCGGCAAATTCTGATCCCCTTTCATTATTATATAATATAGTGGAAAGAAATCCGTTTTTACGGTTAATTCGCTTTATTCCGCACATTCGTGCGGTTAGTGGGAGAGTCGTCAAAATCACAGACCGACGAACTCGTTATACCACTT
>CAKQXZ010000220.1 GCA_934292955.1 uncultured Clostridia bacterium | reverse complement strand
CGGAAGGTTCGCCTGTTGTCGGATTAACGAAAAAGCCGTGACGGAAATACGATTTTTCTTCGGGGTAAGAGTAATATATTTTTCCGCTTTCTTCGCCGATATAAACGCCATATATTTCTTTTGTGGTAATATTAGTCGGTTCTTCGGAGTAGATATTGCCGGAACCGTCAAGATACATGCAAACATAAGTATATTTGAAGTCCGAAATGTCGCTCCGTTTTATAAGCGTATCGTTTAACATATTCATATAATAACCGCTAATATTTCTGAACGGCTCGCCTTCTTTTGTTACCGTTCCGTATCCGTATTCGCAAAAAGTATAGCTGTCTTTATATGTGAACGATATGTCTCCGTCATAATTTGCGTAAAATCCGGGCGAAGTTGACGCAATAACGCTTTCGTCGCTCCATCTTGTCACCATGTTACCGTTAGTATCCGTAAAATAATGACGTGTCGCAATGTCTTTTCTTGCAAGCGAATCAAACGCACTTGAAAATCTGTCGAAGTATACGTATGTTTCGTTGTCGGCAAGAGTAATAGGCGAAGTTTCTTTTTCGCCGTTCGCATTATATAAAGTTAGTCTATCGGTTCCTGCGTTTATTCTCGTCGGCGTTGTAAACCGTGTTTGCGTGTTTGTCGGGTTGTCGTCGAAGGCAATGCCTTTAGTTTGCAGTTCATGGATGTAAGCCGATTTTGAAAAATTATTCAGGTTTTGCCCGTATTTTTCATAAAATGCGGTAGAAACAAAGCCGAGAGAATGAAATCCGTTGTATACTTCGTCTTCGAAAGCGTTTTTAAGTTCTATTGTTTCTCGGACGTTAATATTCAAGTCGTTCCTTTTCAAATCGGAATAGGCGGATAGTTCGCCAAAGTCGTATATGCCGGTTATCTTGAATGCGCCGTCTTCAGCGTACATCGATTCCATGTTAAATCTTATATCTAACGTTTTACCGATAAGTTCTTGCGGCTTAGACGGGAAAAAAGCGGTGTCCGATGTCTTATATCCTAATTCCGCAAATATCTCGTACACGTAATCAGAGATAGCTATTTCATTATCTTTTGTCGGATAAGACCCGGCAATACAGGTGAAACCGTTTCTTTTTAAGAAGTCTTCTCCGCAGTCCGTAAATCCGCTGAAGTTGTTTTCGGTTATCGTGTAATACGGCGCGCGCGACGTTTTCTGTACGTTATCGGCAAAAGATCCTTTTGCTCCGAAAACCCCGGCAAAGTCAAGGTCTTTATTGTCTGAACTTAATTTTGCCACTTCGTTAGCCCCGAAACCGACTTGACGCTTTACTTTTGAATTGTAATTGTCGTATCTTCTGTTGCCGAAAGCGTCTTCTGTCCATGACTTAGCCATGTATTCGGCGTTTTTTTCTAAGCGCGTTGCGGTGTAGCCCTTTTCCTGCAAGGCGACGGCTATGGAGTAGATAGGGTCGTAAAGCATCATTGCCGAGAGAACGCCGAAGAGGGTGAACGAGATAACGGAAAGAAGAATCGTGAAGGCAAGCCTTACGGGTTTTGTCTTTAAGCCGCTTGCGCCGATTTTTATCGCGTGAGAGGCGGGGAGCTGAGACTTTATGAA
>CAKQXZ010000219.1 GCA_934292955.1 uncultured Clostridia bacterium | reverse complement strand
AAAGAAGAATTGAGCCGCAATTCCGGTCGTCCGTGCTGGATTCTGGAGTTTTACACGGCGGAATTTCAATATTTTTACAAAATCGACGCGAAAACGGGCGAGATAATCTTTTTCGACTATCATATCGATATAAGAAAAGCAAAGGAAATCGCCTTGACGGATGCGGGCGTGTATGAGGAAGTTGCAAAGATAACATTCACCGTAGAAGAGTACGTCGGAGGCGGTATAAAAACCCCGTATTTCTACTTCGTGTTCAATAACGACGCTATACAATGGACTTACCGCATTGACGCCACAAGCGGAATCATACTTTACAATGCGAAAGAATCGACTAAAGCATTTATACAGAGCAGAATTCATAATGTGAGATGGTAAAATTTTATTAAAAATTTTATGGGTTGTTCTTTTTACCATAAAGACAAAAAGGAAAAAGAACAACGCTAATATCAAAAACAAACCCTGCGGATTTGCAGTCCGTTTTATTACTTTTGCCGTCCAAATCGATTTTTATCCCGAAATAATCGTTAGAAAAGAATAATACGAACCCCGTTTTTGTTTCAGGGTTCGTATTATTCACTAATGGCGGAAGCGAGGGGATTCATTCGTCCGACGAGCCTATCGGCGGTTTAAAAGAAATTCAGCTCAACCTTTTTCTGCAAAAACTTTTTTTCCCGCATTTGGGACACCTCAATTTTCTTTTTGTAAAAGTGTGTGTTCCAAAAATAAAATCTTTCATAGACGGAACGAACTTTTCTCCGCAATTCGGACATTCGTAAACACCCGCATCAACAGTCAAAACGCAACAAACACCTATGCCGAGAATTATAACTATAGCCGACACAACAATGCAAATAATTCTTAACCAAACAGGCGCGGAAAGCAAAGCACTTAAAAGAAGGATCGAAACACCTGCAAGCATTGTAATAACGGCTACAACAAAGGAAACCGTAATTCTTTTTTTTGCCTCTTTTCGTTTTTTCTTCAAGTCCGCAACTATATATTCTTCGGCATTTTCTTTATATCGCTTTTCATTCAAACGCTCACCCGAGAGTATTTCGTTTATACTCACATTATATAATTTGCTTAGAATTTGCAGTATTTCAACAGGCGGCAAATAATTGCCGTTTTCCCAACGCGATACTGTTTTGTTTGTTACGCCGATTTTTTCACCCAATTCGTCCTGAGTTAAATTTCTGTCTTTTCGTAATTCGGCTAAAAACACACCGATTTTCTTCACATCCATAAAAATACTCCTTTTTTTGATGATGTAATTATAGCATAAATAAGCGTATAAGTATTACCCATAAACAGCGAATTTGAACCAAATCGTAGACAAATCATAGGAATAGCACTTTGGAGGTGACTTAAACATTGTATAAAAAATACGAACGCCATTGAAAAACGGTGTTCGTATTTCTCTTTCTTGGCGGAGCAGTAGTAACGAAAATCGAATTTTCTGCCTTATAACCTCGATTATGCGATACTTTTTATAAACTCGTCAATTACAACATTGTAATTTGAGCCGAAAACGCCGTCAAAATTATAGTTAATGCAACAGTTTAGGACGTTATTAAACCCATATTTTT
>CAKQXZ010000218.1 GCA_934292955.1 uncultured Clostridia bacterium | reverse complement strand
ACTCTATCGGCTGCATTCACCCATTCTTCGTTTGCAACGACGGCAAAAGTAAACTTCCCATCTTCAGACGGCTCCAATTCATAATACACGTCGTCGCTGCTTTCTCCGTTTGCATCATACATGAACGGAGCGGGAATCGTAAATTCAACCTTTTGTTCTACCGTGCCGTCGTCTTTTGTTCTTTCTGTATAAAGTTCCAGACTTTCGTTATCTTCCGAAAGACGAATTTTCAATCCCTCTGTTTTTAATGCGAAAAGATACCTATAATCCGCAGACTTCTCCCTTACAATAATATTTTCTTTAAGATTATTACCGAGCAAGCAATATTCAAGATCGGTATCTTTTTCAATATTTTCGTAGACAGCCGAACTGTTAATATTTGCAGATTCTCCGGCTAAATCGTTATTCACCTTTAATACTGATGCCGAAAATGTTTCTATGTTTTCGTTGGCAACGGAAACGGTTTCAACTTGTTTGCCGAGATACTCCCATGAAAGCTGCTTGTCCGATTTCGCGATCTCGACTTTTTTGCCTTTATTTGCTTTATATATCTTGGTTCGCATATTTCCGTTCTTACTTTCATATGCATCGGCATTTTCTTTCAACGAGTTGTCGATAGGCTTCCATTTCTTAACATCCTCGTCAAAATAGCTTACCGATTCCGCGTTGAATACGGATTTCGCCGTTCCGTTATTCATAACATAATGACGGGTATGTTCGTCCGTTCGGCTTTCGTCCTCGTACAACACCGCGGGATCTTGCCATTGTTCTTGATTCTCTTGCGGAATATCCGTATTCTCGTTGACTTCGACGTCGACACCATATACCGGTTGTTCGTCTATGGCAATGTTTTTAGTCTGCTCTTCGTTTGCATTTTTTAATTTGATTATTCCCATTTTAACCTCCTTAGGAATTCATAAATTTTTAATTTTCTATTGTTATAGCAAAAATATGCATAAACATATTTTGCGGTAAAACTATATTCTTTACCTTTGCTATATGCTTTAAGTCGCATCGGCTATAATGAAAGTTTACGATATGTATCATATTTCCTTTCGTCGTAGTCGCAAAAAGGGTTTTATATTTACCGTCGGAATACTCCTTAAAAATACTCTTGTCATCGCTCGATGCAACTGTCCAATCCTCAAATGTTACGCTTATAATTTCCTTAACACCGTCTTCGAATTCTACTATTATTCTTTCTGTATTTTTACCCCAAAAGAAAAAACCAAGAAAATATATTTTCTTTACGTATCGGTCTATCGACAAAGTCTGCCCGTCACATTCTATATTGTCGTAAAATCCGTCATTCAGAATAAAAAAATTTCCGACTGCTGATTCCCAGATTCGAGCCAATATATCTCTGTCGATATAATTCCCGTCCAGTCCTGAAAATTCATCGACTATATCGTTTTTTTCGTAAGTAATTTTATTATTTACGACATTGGATAAATCTACTTGTTTAATTTCACCCATAAATACCCGCCTCAACAGACATATAATCTTGCAATACCTTTTCGCTTTTAATTAAAACGTCGATTTTCTCGATAATTTTTCGACATTGCTCACTACTTACTTCGGTCTGATTT
>CAKQXZ010000217.1 GCA_934292955.1 uncultured Clostridia bacterium | reverse complement strand
TCCTTAATTGTAAAGGTAACGTCCACACGAGGAGAGCAAAGGGAAGGTGGTTGCAGTAAGATTTACAAAAAGAGGAAGATTTGAGATAATATTAAATGTCCCGTATAAACCAAAGAAGAGGAAAACCAATGGCAAAATACAAACATTTAACGTTATCGGAAAGAGTAGAAATATATACTCTGCTAAAAGCAAACAAAAGTATCAGAAAGATAGCGAAAGAACTAAAGCGAGACCCGACGACTATCTCCAAAGAAATAAAGAAACATCTGGAGATACGGGAAACGGGTTGCGGCGGTCGTCCGTTTAATCAATGTAAGAATTCGGATCAATGTATAAAAACCAAGGTATGCGGCGCGAAATATTGTATGGAATTTTGTTACAAGTGCGACAAATGCAATAAGTATTGTAACGAATACGAAGAGCAAGTATGCGAAAGACTTGTAAAATCCCCATATTGTTGCGACGGCTGCTTTAAAACGCGAGGATGCCATTACAGGAAGAAATTTTATCGCCCGGCAACGGCGCAGAATGAGTATAAAAGTAATTTATCCGAAAGACGAAAAGGCTTTTACATTCATGCAAAGGAAGCCATAGAGATAGAGCGAATTATAACAAAGCCTATCTTACAGGGACAATCTGTACATCACGTTTGTTCGGTGCATAAAGACGAATTGAGCGTCAGTGAGAAAACGATATACAATTATATAGACGGTGGGCTGTTTGAATTGAAAAACATAGATTTACCGAGAAAAGTTCGGTATCGCGCCCGCCGGAAAAAGATAGAACATAAAATCGACGCGCGTTGTCGTGAAGGAAGAACGTATGAGGATTACCTGAAATACATAGCGGAAAACCCTGTGCCGGTAGTACAAATGGATACGGTAAAAGGCGGAATTGGCGGGAAAGTACTGCTTACGCTTCATTTCGTGGAAAGCGGATTTATGCTTGCGATACTGCGAAATTCGAATACTTCTAAAAGCGTAATAGATATATTTACGAAATTATATCGCCACTTGGGAAGAGAAACCTTCACAAAAATGTTTCCCGTAATATTGACGGATAACGGAACGGAATTTTCTAATCCGCTAAGGCTTGAAGTGGACGAGAACGGCGAATTCAGGACAAGGGTTTTCTATTGCGACCGGAATCGTCCGGATCAAAAAGGAAGTATAGAAGTGAATCACGAATTTATCCGTCGTGTAATACCGAGAGGCGAAAGCCTTGAAAATTATACCCAAGCGGATATCAATTTACTGATGAGCCATATAAATTCGTATGGACGAAAAAAGTTGAACGATAAAAGTCCGTATTCTGTATTTAAATTGATGTACGGGCAAGATGTAGTAAGAAAACTCGGCATAGAAAAGATAGCGGCAGACGATATAAATTTGACGCCGAGCCTGCTGAAACACTAAAAAGATAGGAATACGGGACAAAAGTAGCGGAAGCTTAAAAACGAGGGGTGGACGTTAGTTTTACAAAAACGGTCGACCTCAGGGTGTTTTACGCCATTTTTGCCCTATTAAAAGAACGGTGTGGAAGTTTGCAAAAGTAACGTCCGCAAAAAACGCCATTTTTGCCGTTTTTCAATTTTTAGTCGTTTTTGCGGAACTTACCTTTACTTTTGAGCA
>CAKQXZ010000216.1 GCA_934292955.1 uncultured Clostridia bacterium | reverse complement strand
GGCATATATTACCCCGACGAAGGGCAGATTTTCGTTAACGGCGAAGAAGCGATTATACGTTCGCCGTTTGACGCTTTTTCATATAAAATAGGAATGGTACATCAACATTTCAAACTTGTTGACGTATTTTCCGCCGCGGATAACATAATTCTGGGTGAAAAATGTCCTGATAAAAATTTATGGAAGAAAATTAAGTTCAATTGGCTTTCAAAAAATCATACCGAAAAATTGCAGACGATAGCCGACAAATACGGCTTTGAAATAGATCTGAAAAAGAAAGTTTACGACATGTCCGTAAGCGAAAAGCAAACCGTTGAAATAATAAAGGTTTTGTATCGCGGTGCAGACGTGCTTATTCTCGACGAACCGACCGCGGTTTTGACTCCGCAGGAAATATCGAAACTTTTTGCGGTACTGTGCAAGATGAAAGAGGACGGCAAGTCGATTATAATAATCACGCATAAACTCAACGAAGTTATGGAAATAAGCGACCGCGTTGCCGTTTTGCGTAAGGGCAGACACATAGCGACCGTCGCTACAAGCGAAACCGACGAACAACAACTGACCGATATGATGGTAGGCGAGCGTATTTCGTTGAATATTGAAAGAAGCGTTCCGAAAAACTCTGTAGACAGAATTATCGTAACAGGGTTAAATGCGGTAAACGGCGACGGCGTGAAAGTTTTGGATAACATATCGTTTACGGCGAAATCGGGAGAAATTCTGGGCATAGCGGGCATTGCGGGCAGCGGACAGCGCGAGTTGCTTGAAGCGATTGCCGGTTTACAGCCGTTAAAGGGCGGTAGTATCGAATATATCGATCCGCAATCGAATGAACAGGTCGATTTGCGCTCAAAATCGCCTATTCAAATCCGTGAGCTCGGCGTTCGATTGTCGTTTGTTCCTGAGGACAGACTCGGAATGGGGCTCGTCGGTAACATGGATATAACGGACAACATGATGCTCAGGTCGTATGCAAAAGGGCATAACGTTTTTCTCGATCGTAAAAACCCGAAAATATTGGCAGAACAGATTGTAGGCGATCTGCATGTCGTTACGCCGGGACTTAGCACACCCGTAAGACGTTTGTCCGGCGGCAACGTGCAGAAAGTTCTTGTAGGAAGAGAGATTGCAGCCGCTCCTACCGTTTTAATGGCGGCTTACCCTGTAAGGGGACTTGATATTAACTCGTCCTATACGATTTATAATTTGCTTAACGAACAAAAAGATAAAGGCGTAGCCGTAATATTCGTAGGCGAAGATCTTGATGTACTGCTCGAATTGTGTGACAGAGTGATGGTCATTTGCGGCGGAAAGATTACGGGTATAGTTGACGGGAGAACGACCACTAAAGACACGGTCGGCAGACTAATGCTCGGACGCGTTGCAGAAGATAACAGTTTATCCGAAGGGGGTGAAAGCTATGGTGCATAATAAGAAAGAACCGCTGTTACATATTGTTAAACGCGACGATATGTCTGCTGCAAAAACGTGGGGCATTCGCGGAATCGGCATTGTCGTGGGCTTTATCTTTATTTGCATAATGTCGGCGATCGAACTTAAAATTTCACCTTTCAAAGTAATAGGCGATATGTTTTCGGGTGCGTTCGGAAGCGGATTTTTGACGATGGTAACGCTAAGAAGCGCGGCGGTATTCATTAT
>CAKQXZ010000215.1 GCA_934292955.1 uncultured Clostridia bacterium | reverse complement strand
AAGTCATGGTTAAGTTCGTCGGTTTATAAAGCGATTTATCTGCTTTCTCATACTCTGCAAGGGTTTTACCGTAAGTAAAAGTGTCTATTTCATTCGGGCTTTTTGCCCCGCATGATTTGCATGCTTTTGCAAAAACCTGAGGCATTGTTTCGGTAGCTTCCGAAACGAGATACTCATCAGTCAGAATCTCTTCGCTGAACGTATGCCCTTTTGCTTTCAGTATAACCGAATTCAGATCGGTTTCAACGTAATCTATACCCTTTTTAAGAAAAATCTTTCCGCAATCGCAAGTATAATACGCCGAATTTCCGCCCGTTATACAGGTCGGTTTAACCGCTTTTACCAACTCATACTCGTGAACATGAAGGTCGGTTCTTCCGCTGTCGCTTGAACCGATCGATTGCCCTCCGTCGCTTGACGACGGGCTGCATCCAAACATTGAAACTAATATCGAAATCGCAATAAACAGACAAATTAGTTTTTTCATTTTCCTCTTTCCTTATTAATATTTTCTTTTCAAAATTTTAGTTCTTTGATTTTTTCTGCTAAATTTTTACCGTAAATCTCACCGCCTGAAGCGTTTGGATGCAGTTTATCGTAAAAATACTTTTCATCATGCGGAATAAGCGTATCGCCACGAATTATTTTCACATTTTTTAAAGATGCCGAATATTTTTCGATCAACGAACGAATTCCGCATATTTCGTCGAACGCGTCGGGATAATCCGAACGCCAGAGCGGTGTTATAACCAAAACGGGGATATCTCCGTATACCGACGGTAATTTTTCAAAAAACTCCGCAACATATTTCTCTTTATCAGCCCAATAACAAAGATTCGTTCCCATTGCGATAACAACCTTATCCGGAGTAAATTTTTCCAGCGGCATAAGAGAATTTTTGTCGAAATAATACCCGCCTATGCCTTGATTCAAAATCTCGTAATTCAGTATTCGGTTCGCAACGTTTACAAATGTTTGCCCCGTTTCGAATGTTCCGTATCCTTGCGTTATACTATCGCCTATGAATAAAACTTTTTCGCCTTTTTCAACGGCAAAACCGTCCGCATCGGAATAGAAATTCTTAATAGCAATATCCGCGTCGATCGGAAAATACAAAGTTACTTTTTTTTCTCCGCTTTTAAGCAAGTATTCAAGCGTTCCCTCTTCTGCAAGATCCGCAACTTTGTTTTGAGCAAAAAGATTTCCGTTCACATATAAGTCGAAAGTATCTTTACTCGATACGCCTAAAATTTTGTATTCAAAGCCGAATTTTGTAGCGTTAGTAGTAAATTCAAGAGTTATCGAACCGTCAAAAGTCGTGCGAACAAAAAAGAAGTCGTTGAATTTAAGATATTCACGCTGTTCCTTTGAATAACGCGAAAAACTCATATATCCGTCTTCATAAGGTAAAAAATCATAGACGCCGTGAAAGTATTTTTTTAAACCAATGTTATCCATCCTTTATTCCTCTGACTATCAAAAACAGCGCAGCGAAATATCTGCCGCGCCGTTTGATCATTTTTCTGTTTTATTTTGCCAACGTTCTTTCAGATAAAAAGCGGCCGATTTAGGTTGTCTTTCTCTCGTAAATACACCTTTACGATTTCCGTTTACCCGAATTGTACCTTGCTTTGTCATAAAGTCGGCAAAATTCCAGACCAACTCGCCCTGAACATAAGGCAATTCGTCGAATAT
>CAKQXZ010000214.1 GCA_934292955.1 uncultured Clostridia bacterium | reverse complement strand
TTCCGCGTGTCAGAGCGCGATAGAAAGCGTAAGAGGTTTCTTAAAAACCGCAAAGCTCGCCGAAAAGCAATAATATTAAAATTTACGCGCGGAAAATCAACGGATTTTCCGCGTTTTTTAAATTCCGATTAAGGTTCGCAAAATATTATTATGCCGAATAAGGAGAAAATTCCGGAGTTCGATTCGGGTGAAAACGAATGGACGAAAACGATAAAAGAACAAGTAAAAGAGCTTACTTCACTCACATACAAGCTCGTTTTCCTCTCAAAAATCGACGAAGCACGGTATAGGTCTTTCGGTCGTTAAAGCCATAGCCGAACTTCACAAAGGCAAAATTACGGTAACGAAAAAGGACGGTTATGCCAGCCAAGAATAATCCAAACCTTGCCAAAATGCCGCAATTTCCGCGCTTTTTGTCAAATTCTCACTTGAAGTACGGTAAGTACGTCTGCGTTCGCCTTTGCCAAAAATCATCGAAAATATCGGTGTTTTGATCGCTTGCGAGTCTGACGGCGAATTTTTAGACTAAGACAAGGCACGCGAACGGGTTAATACTTGACGTATAAGCCGCGAGCGTAACAAAGTATTAGTCAAAAATGCGCCGCCAGACCACGGTTCGTTTTATTCTTGGCTGGCATACCAGCCAAGAATAGCATATCGAGCGACTTCCCGCAAAGATTCGACAGAAGAGAATAATTTAAATGTTGCCTATGCGATATTTAAACTTATACTTTCGACAATTAAAAGGTTGCATTTCTATTCTCTTCGAATAGATACGCAACCTTTTGTTGTATATAAGATTTTCTCTGTTTTTAAGTTAATTTTCATCTTTGTTTTTTGACATTTCTTCTAATTTTTCAACGATTTTATCTGAATTATCAATCAGTTGCCCTAACCCATATAACGTTAAACACGACAGCCAGGAAACAAGTGAGCCGATTATTATAATCAGCACACCATACAAAGTTTGCTCTTTATATGCCACAACTCCGCCGTAAATAACCGATGCGGCAATACCCAAAAAAGAAATTACCGCCGCCAAAGCCTTTATTTTACTGCCTATATTACTAAACATCTTAAACCCTCCTTACTTCTCGTCCCGTATACCGCTTTCAAAACAATCAATGTATAAAACCAAATTTTTAAACACACATTTTTATAAAAGATGCTTTTTATGCGGTTTTCCAAGAAGTTTTCTTCTCTTGTTTGCAATTATATCAGAAGATTTCTTCTTTGTAAAGTGTTTTAAGAAGAATTCTGCTAGAATACTTATTGATGATAGGTGAAAGTATAAAAACGTTAAGAATCGAAAAGAATATGTCTCAGCAGGCGCTTGCCGAGAAAATCGGAGTAAGTCAAAAAGCGATCGACTACTGGGAACGCGGCGTGAACGAGCCGAAAGCGAGTTATATAATCAAGCTCGCGACATTTTTTAACGTGTCTTCCGACTATCTGCTCGGTATGAGCGACATCTGATATCAAATCGCCGTAACCATGCAAATAAAATAACTGACGCAATCTCACCTCCCGGAAATAAAAATTTTCAATTTCGGGAAGTGGAAATCTGACGAAAAACAATAAAATATAAAAATAAAGCGGGAGCGAACGGCATTAAACCGAACGTTTCCGCTTTTATTTTCTAAGTCTTAAATTTTACAATCCGCCGAAAACTTTACCGAACGGAACTTCTCCGATTAAAACTTTTCCCGACGA
>CAKQXZ010000213.1 GCA_934292955.1 uncultured Clostridia bacterium | reverse complement strand
GCGTCTATTCGGCAAAGGAAAAGTTTGCTTGATAGGCGCATTTTTGTTTGTCGATTTTTATCGAATAAGGGCGGTAATCGGATAAGAGCTCCTCCCGGTTTGGAATTTGAATTCAATAATCAAATTTCAAATCGAGGAGGACAAAACGGTGAAATACGCACCTAAAAAAGTATTTATTTTAGAAAACGGCAATTATAAGGAAATAACTTATGGCGAACTAAAACAACTCGAACAAGCGGACAAGTCTTATATGGACAAGCTCTTCCTGCCTTTACACGGAATGCTTCTGGAAGTGACGGAAGAAACGTACAAGGAGTATTACCGAGATAAACGTCGGCAAAAATACATAGACGAACGTTCAAAAGCAAACGGTGATATTTCATACAATTCGTTCGATACAGACGAATTGCTCGGTGAAGATATTCTTGTGGACAAGCATATCGACGTAGAGGCTCAGGTTATCAGTAAAATGACGGTTGAGCAATTGCGAAAGGCTTTTCTTCTGTTGTCGCCCGATGAAAAGGCGTTAATTATTGAACACTTCTTCGATAAAAAATCGCAAGTAGAGTTGAGTAAACAATATGGAGTGAATCAATCAAATATAAGCAGGAAAATCAATCGAATAATTTCCAAATTAAAAAAATTTTTAGAAAACTAAAAAATTAAGCGCATAGGTCTCTCATTTTTTCGGCATGGAAAGTGAGAGACCTATTTTTTTCTCGAATCAATTAAATAAAAAACGAGTCTTTTACATTCTCTCTGCCGTCCGCTGAAAACGGATAAGCAATAGAACGAAATGTTCGATCGATTAGGCGCAACCGAGTCGTGGCGATGATAAGCAGAGAAAATAATGATACTTGCGTCCAGTCTCAGGTCGAGCGTTGAAGCGGAAGAAGTTCCGTGAGCCGTCGCAACCAAAGAGGGCGTCCCGACGAGAACCGTGGGGAGGTGAAATTCCTATGAGAGTAAATGCATACTCGGAAGACGACGTTAATTTTAAAAAAAAGATTGATACAAAAGCTGTTAAAAAGGCTTTTTAGAAGCGATTGGCTGATTATTTCAATCAATCGCTATTACTTAACAGAGAGAAATTATGAAAGATATAAAAAGAAACGAAATATATTATGCGGACTTGAGTCCCGTTGTCGGCAGCGAACAAGGCGGTGTTCGCCCCGTACTCGTCATACAGAACGACGTGGGCAATAAATTCAGCCCCACAACCATTGTGGCGGCGATAACGAGCAGACAAAACAAAGCGAAACTGCCGACGCATATCGAAATAACCGAAGACGTATTCGAGAAGAATTCCATTGTGCTGTTGGAGCAGATACGCACGGTGGATAAAAGACGATTGAAAGAATACGTCGGTAAATTGGATAACGGTACTATGGATAGGGTAAACAAAGCAATTTCTATAAGCGTGGGCTTGATTGACAGTGTGGGAGAAAAAAAATGACGGTAGAACAGGATAAGAAAAACGTAGCGTTTTATTACAGTGTAAATATGCTCCGACTATTATTAAGAGCAAAACTTTTGACGGAAGCAGAGTATAAAAAGATCGTAAAACTTTCCGCCGAACATTACGGCTGTGAAAGAATAATAGTCGATTGATTATAAAATTTGGCGATATTCAACAATTTTTGTTTGTTTCATATGGTTGTTACGACTTGAAAATTTACGAGATAAATGATATAATATCATTGAAACTAATCTTA
>CAKQXZ010000212.1 GCA_934292955.1 uncultured Clostridia bacterium | reverse complement strand
AGCGCAACGGAAGCGCCTACCATCGGGTTGTTACCCATACCGATTAAGCCCATCATTTCAACGTGAGCGGGAACGGAAGAACTGCCTGCGAACTGCGCGTCGGAGTGCATTCTGCCCATCGTATCCGTCATGCCGTAAGACGCGGGACCCGCCGCCATATTGTCGGGGTGGAGAGTTCTGCCCGTACCGCCGCCGGAAGCAACCGAGAAATACTTTTTGCCGTTTTCGACGCACCATTTTTTATAAGTGCCTGCAACGGGGTGCTGAAAGCGCGTGGGGTTAGTGGAGTTGCCGGTTATGGAAACATCTACCTTTTCGTGCTTCATTATAGCAACGCCTTCGTTTACGTCGTCCGCGCCGTAGCAACGAACTTTCGCTCTGTCGCCGTCGGAATACGCGGTTTCTTTAACGATAGCAAGTTCTTCGGTATAATAGTCGAATTTGGTCTGAACGTAAGTAAAGCCGTTTATTCTCGAAATAATGAAAGCCGCGTCTTTACCTAAACCGTTAAGAATAACTCTTAAAGGTTTTTTTCTGACCTTGTTAGCGGTTTTCGCTATACCGATAGCACCTTCCGCCGCAGCGAAAGATTCGTGTCCGGCGAGAAACGCGAAGCATTCGGTTTCTTCTCTTAAAAGCATTGCGGCAAGGTTGCCGTGCCCTAAACCGACCTTTCTGTTCTCCGCAACCGAGCCGGGTATGCAGAAACTCTGTAATCCGATACCGATTGCTTCGGCGGCGTCCGCCGCTTTTTTACAATCTTTTTTTACGGCGATTGCCGCGCCAACGGTGTATGCCCATACCGCGTTATCGAAAGCGATAGGCTGAACGCCTTTGACTATTCCCTCAACGTTTATACCCTTTTCGTCGCAAATTCTTTTAGCGTCTTCAAGGTCCTTTATACCGTATTCGGCAAGGCATTTGTTGATTTTGTCTATTCTTCTCTCATATCCTTCAAATGTAACGCTCATTGCCTTTCTCCTATTCCTTTCTGGGGTCGATATATTTAGCCGCGCCGTCAAATCTGCCGTATTTACCGGAAGCTTTTTCGTATGCGTCGTTTGCAGACATGCCCTTCTTCATAAAATCAGCCATTTTGCCGAAGTTTACGAAAGAGTAACCTATAATCTGGTCGTCGGTATCGAGAGCAATTTTGGTAACGTAGCCCTCTGCCATTTCGAGATATCTCGGTCCTTTGAGTTTGGTCGAATACATAGTGCCGACCTGCGAACGAAGACCTTTACCGAGATCTTCGAGTCCCGCGCCGACGGTAAGACCGTCTTCGGAGAAAGCGGACTGCGTTCTGCCGTAAACTATCTGTAAGAAAAGTTCTCTCATAGCGGTGTTGATAGCGTCGCAAACGAGGTCGGTGTTAAGCGCTTCGAGAATGGTTTTGCCGGTCAAAATTTCAGCCGCCATAGCCGCGGAATGGGTCATGCCCGAGCAACCTATCGTTTCAACAAGCGCTTCTTCTATAACGCCGTTTTTAACGTTTAACGTAAGTTTGCACGCGCCCTGTTGGGGTGCGCACCAGCCGACGCCGTGCGAAAAGCCGGAAATGTCCGTAATCTGTTTAGCCTGTACCCATTTAGCCTCTTCGGGAATAGGTGCGGGACCGTGATTAGGACCTTTCGCAACGCAGCACATATTTTTTACTTCTGCCGAATACTGCATATACTTATGCCTCCAAAAAATTGTTTGAATTACTTTTTTTAGTATAACATA
>CAKQXZ010000211.1 GCA_934292955.1 uncultured Clostridia bacterium | reverse complement strand
GTAATGTTCTGTCTCCGGTAAAGGCAACGTATTCGTCAACGGCTAAAAAATACGCAAGAGAAAAAAACGGAATGGGAAAATCAATTCCGCCCGTAGCGCAAAGACTTAACAATCCGTATTTATCGATAGATTTCCCGATAAGCACCAAATTTGCTCTTGCATATTCCGTGTTACCGCCTTCAAAAGAGTAATACCCGCAAAGCGCCTGATTACGCCCGTCGAAACAATACATCCCCTGTTCGCGCCACGGACAATCTTCATAATGCTCGTGCATACACAATTTAAGGGTGTTTACGCATATCGAATTTATTTTGTTTACGATCTCGTTTTTATATTCTATCGCTTTTCTTTTCGTCGGATACCCCGTCGGATATATACCGACCGCGTTTATGTTTTTTATAACGCCTTCGTCGGCGAATATTTCAAGATAACGACACCCCAAACGGCGAAAACAGTTCATATACTTATTAACGCCGTTTTTCGCCTTATACGCAACCGAGAAGTCGCATCCCCCTATCTTACGTCTTACGCAACCGTCTGAAATGTGTTCGCCGTAAACCACGGTTATAGCGCCGGATTTTTCACAAGTTATATCGAGATACAAAAAACCGGTAGTTTCTTTACCTAAATCCAAAAGAATAGAATTACCTTTTTTTATTATTGTCCCGTTTATAAACCCGCCTAAAAACTGATTTTTAATACCGCGCGCATAAAAACCCGCAGGTCTTTCGCCTAAAACAGCATTTTCATAGTTCGGGAGTTTGCAAACTTTATTTGAATCGTAGTAAAACGAAAAACCGAGCTGTGACGTTATCTGCTTTTTATATCCGTTTTCATATTCATCGATTACGCGACATTTTGTAGTTACATCGCTATATAAAACCATATTTCCGTCTACATATAATTCAAAAATCACGCCCGCGGGCGCAGCGATGTAATTTGCCGTATCCACGCCGCCATGGTAAACTTGTAATTTTATCAAATCGCCTTGTTTCACCTTTCCGCTCAAATCAAAGCAATCATACAATTTATAATTCGGCATATCCGCACACGCAGAGAATGCAATCGGCAAAATTTCGTTATTCTTAAATGCGGCAAACATTCCGTCACACGAAATATATAGTTTTACGTTTGCGCCGATAAACGGCACAGATATCAGAAATTCGGTATAAGTATCTTCTCCCGTAGCATCGGAGTTTATTATCCATTTCGCTTTTTCAAACATTCTTTTTACTCTTTATCCTAAAAATTAAATATATGACGGAAATTATAACGCACGCCGCGCTTAATGCGGCAAGCAGCAAAAACACTGCGTTCCACCCGAACCCATCGGCAAACGCGCCCAAACCATAAGCACTTAACGTGCTTCCGACATAACAAAGCCCGTTCATAATTCCGGCAAGCAATCCCGCATTTAACTCGTTTTTCAGATATAGCGGAGCCATACTTGTTATAATATTGTTAGCGGAAGAAGTCAGAAGCGACACTCCTGCAAGGCAAACAAGCGTTATGACAACGCCATAGACGCCTTCGCCCGCCAACGTTAAGCAGAAAGTTAAAACCGCAATTACGGCAAACGCTATTCCGCACAAGTCTACAAAATCATGAACTTTCTTGTTAAGAGCAACCGCAACAGACGTGCCGAACAGCGCAAGCATCGGCATTACGAGCGTTAAAATAATACCGATCGAATCGGGAACTCCGTATTGCTCTTTGAGTATTGCCGG
>CAKQXZ010000210.1 GCA_934292955.1 uncultured Clostridia bacterium | reverse complement strand
GCATCTTTCCGCAATTTTTTCATAAGGCTGAAAATTTAACGGGACGTCGAATGGCTGAATGTCTGCATATAACTCAGAAAACCCCGGCGTATCGAAAACAGAAAATGACTCAGCTCGTAACAACTTCGAATATGTAGTTGTATGTCTGCCCCTGCCGCTTTTATTTGAAAGTTTACCCGTAAGATACGATGAGCCCGTAAGTCTGTTTATAAGCGAAGTTTTTCCTACGGCTGATTGTCCGGCAAAGGCAACGCTCTTGCCGTAAAGAAAGTCTTTTAGAGAATTTATTCCGTCGCCGCTTTCTGCAGATACAAAAAAAAGATTTTCCAAAAACGGATATTCGCGCTCGATATAATTCAAGCAATCGCTGCCCAGGTCGCTTTTATTTACTATGACGGCATATTCGATATCCGCATAGTGCGCCGAAAGTAAAAGTTTATCCAGTATAAGAAAATCGGGCGCGGGTTTATCGCAGATAACGATAACAAGGCATTCCACGTTAGCGATATTAGGTCTTAAAAAACGCGAATATCTCGGATAGACTTTTGTTATCGCCCCGCTGTCAACTTCTACGAAGTCACCCGTAAGAAGGTCGTTTTTGTCGTATTTAATTTTTCCGCGAGCGGTTATATCGTAGGTTATGCCGTCGCATTCAACGGAATATACGCCTTTACGGGCGCAAATAATCTGCCCTTTAATCGTTGTTTCCCCCGATAAATTTATTTCTGAGTTGACCGCAAGCGCCTTCTATATCGCTGCCCATAAGTCGACGGACGGTCGCCGATATTCCCAGTTTATTGAGTTTTTCGCAAAACGAATAAGCTGTTTTATCGTCTGTGCGTTTAAGCCCCGTTTCCTTTACTTCGTTAAGACGTATAAGATTGACGTGGCAAGGCAAGCCTTTCAGAATTTCCGCAAGCATTTTTACGTCATTATCTCCGTCGTTAACGTTTTTTACAAGCGAATATTCGAAAATGAAGCGCCTGCCCGTTTTTTCAAAATAGTTTTTGCAAGCCGCAAGTATTTCGTTTATAGAATATCTTTTAGCTATGGGCATAATTTCGCGCCGCTTTTCGTCAGTTGACGCATGAAGCGATATGGTGAGATTGACAGGCAAACCTTCGTCAGCAAGATTGTATATTTTGTCTACCAGTCCGCAGGTAGAAAGGCTTACGTTTCTCGGACTGACGTTAAGATTTTCGGGCTTAGAAAGTTCGCGGAGAAATTTTGTAACATTCGTATAGTTATCGAGCGGTTCCCCGCTGCCCATAAGAACGATATTGGTAATTTCACGTTTTTTTAATGTGCCGCCTGCATCGCGATTTGCAAGCGCAACGGTAAATAAAAGTTCGCCCGCCGTAAGATTACGGATCAATCCGTTCAAAGTCGACGCACAGAATTTGCAACCCATACGGCAACCCACCTGCGTTGAAACGCATTGAGTTTTTCCGTATTTATATGACATAATTACGCCTTCGACTATATTTCCGTCAGATAAACCGAACAGATACTTAATCGTGCCGTCTTTTTTCGATACAATCTTTTTAACGATTTTTACAGGCGCGTCTACATATTTTTCTTTAAGTTTTTCTCTTAACGAAAGCGAAATATCGGTCATTTCCGAAATAGAAAGACCGCTTGCAAAATTGCGGTAAATCTGCCCCGCTCTGAAAGACGGTTCACCGATATCCGCAATTATTTTTTTTAATTCGTCTAAAGAGACTCTACGATTACTCTTTAGA
>CAKQXZ010000209.1 GCA_934292955.1 uncultured Clostridia bacterium | reverse complement strand
TTCTTTGCAGCAGTATAATGTGCTATTGTTTCTATTTCATTTAAGTCTACATTTAATGCTGTTTGTATTAATTTTTCTCCATATCCTGTAACTCCACTATAACGTATTACTGCATCTTTTGGCATAACAGAATATAGTTTTTTTAACATCTCAATAATACTTTCAAGTGGTTTTCCACCATTTCCTTGATATGCTGAATATAATAATGCTCCATCTCTATCTGTTACAACCAATTTTGATGTTGTTGAACCTGCATCTATTCCTATAAAACAATCTCCTTTATGTTCTGATAAAGGCTTTTTTTCTACTTTGTCTTTGTCATGTCTTGCTTTAAATTCTTCGTATTCTGCATTTGTTGTAAATAGTGGTTTTAATGGTTGTGTTGTTGTATCATGAGATTGTCTTAATACTTGTATCTTGCTTTTTAATTTTTCCACACTAATTGGGTTCATGTCTTTTGCATCTAGACATGCACCTTTTGCAACTAATAAGTGTGCTTCTTCTGGTACTATAGTTTGTTTTGGTGTTAAGTGCAATGTTTCTACAAATCTTTTTCTTAACTCTGGTAAATATGTAAGTGGTCCACCTAAAAATGCTACATTTCCTCTAATTGGTCTTCCACATGCTAAACCTGATATTGTTTGATTTACAACTGCTTGCAAAATAGACACAGCTATATCTTCTTTTGCTGCACCTTCATTTAATAGGGGTTGTACATCAGTTTTAGCAAAAACTCCACATCTTGAAGCTATTGGATATATGGTTTGATATCCTTTTGCTAACTCATTTAAACCTGCTGTATCTGTGTTTAATAATGATGCCATTTGGTCTAAAAATGCACCTGTTCCACCTGCACATGTTCCATTCATACGTTGTTCTATTGATTTTCCAAAATATATTATTTTAGCATCTTCTCCACCAAGTTCTATTACTACATCAGTTTGTGGTATATATCTCTCTACTGCTCTTTTACATGCTACTACTTCTTGAATAAATGGTACATCTAAAAATCTTGCTGTACTCATTGCTCCTGAACCTGTTAATGCTATTGTAAATTCTTTATCTTTATATTTTTCTACTAATTGTTCTAGTACTCTACATACAGTATTTTTTGTATCTGAATAATGTCTTTCATATGATGTGTATATTTCTTTTAAATTTTCATCCATTACTGCTATTTTTACTGTTGTTGAACCTACGTCCATTCCTATATGTACTATTTTACTCATATTTTTGTCCCTCCTAAGGGATGTATGTTCTTACATAATCCTCAAACATTTTTCAATTCTTTTGGCTAATATATCACAGTTGTCAACTTTTTTCAAGTTATTTAAACTCGATTTTATTATACAAAATGTTTGTGAACAAATTGTGAATTTGACACTTTTATGTTAAATGTGGTACAATTTATATGAATAAAAAACCAAAGGAGGTACATACCAATGTACAGAAGAATTAAACCAATATTAACTTTCCTCACTTGTTGGGGAGCAGCAGCTATCATTATGATTGGGGCTTTTGCATATTTTAAAAATGCCAAATCTCCAAAACCTATACATGTTGATTCTATATTGGTAAAATAATTCGAAAAGAACCGACTCAACTGAGCCGGTTCTTTTTTTATTATTCTTCACATCCACTGCAACAAGAGCAGTGTCCTTCACATTCGTCATCTTCTTCTACATATTCATAAATGTCTTCTTGTATTTCAGAAACATTTTTTTCTAATTCTGCAACTCTTTTCTC
>CAKQXZ010000208.1 GCA_934292955.1 uncultured Clostridia bacterium | reverse complement strand
TTTTCCGATATGATCGACTTTATGGAAATTAAATTGACTACGATCAGACAAAATACCGCGTTAATCGGCGAAACGGCGACGAACGTTCTGTCCGGGCTTATCCATCACTACCCGGCCAATAAGAACCACATCGTCCTGCCATCACAGTTAATAATACGGGATTCCACAAGAAGTATTTATTCTTTGTAAAATTTTGTAAATAATATCATGCACAAAAGGAGCAGTAAAAAAATGAAAAAAGCGTTCATCTTCGATTTAGACGGTGTTATATGTTTCACCGATAAATACCACTATTCGGCATGGAAATCACTTGCAGACAAACTGAATATACCGTTCGACGAAAAAGTCAACGACAGACTCCGCGGCGTTTCGCGCCTGGCAAGCCTTGAAATCATTCTCGAAAAATCTACCGTTGAATATACGCAAGAGCAGAAAGAAGCGTTCGCCACGGAAAAAAACGAAAAATACCGCACGCTTCTGAACAATATGTCCCCTTCCGACATATCGGACGACGTCAGAGACACTCTGGTCGGACTGAAAAACAAAGGATTTAAGCTTGCCATAGGGTCGTCTTCAAAAAACACTCCGCTTATCCTTGAAAAAACGGATACTGCCGGATATTTCGACGCAGTCGCGGACGGAAATTCGATTACGCATTCCAAACCGAACCCCGAAGTTTTTTTAAAAGCCGCCGAATTATTGAATATGAACCCTGACGAATGTTACGTTGTAGAAGACGCCGAAGCAGGTATCGACGCCGGTCTTGCCGGCGGTTTTACAACAATCGGAATCGGCCCCGCATCCGTTTATGAAAAGACCGATTATCCCGTCAAAAAAATCTCGGATATTCTTTCGCTTATATAAACAAGACCTTTTACCTTTTAATAATTTTTAAAACTATTTACTTATGGATTCCACTTATATACTTTGTTGCGTTTTGCAAGCCTTCCGCAAAAGAAAATACTTGCTCGTGAACGTCGTTTGTGAAAACCAAAAGTATAAGCAAAACCGCAGGCAGAAACAACAAATTCCAACGAGCGGACAACGGTTTTCGCTTTTTCTCTCCATCCTGAGAACCGTAAGCAACAACACTACCGGCGCAAGGCACTGCGGTATGTAGTAAGCATACAAAAAGTATCTTTCCACCGTTGCATCAAACAGAATATATCCTTATCTTTGTATCTTCATTCTTTGCTCTCATAGGTGTTTCTCCAAAGGGCGAAATTATTTTCGTGTTTGAATTATGTCATAAGGGCAAATCGATTACAATAACAATCTGTCCCGATTAAGCGACACATTAAAAATTTTTATATACGAAAAAAGCGGTTCACGAATGAACCGCTTTCCGTATCAATAATTATCCGTTATTTCTTTTGTAAATGAGTCGAACCTTTCCTTTACGTTATTCGGCTCGATTATTTTTACCTTTCCTAAAGTTCCTACAACCCATAAGAAAAAAGTTTTGCTTACCTGAACCGAAAGCGTGGTTTCCAATGCGCCGCCATACTTCCGGTGTATCTCTATATCCGTGCCGAATTTATCGTATATATCGCTCAGAAGTTCTTTATCGAATTGTATGGTTACTTCTTCGAGTTCCCCGCCGAACATAGAAAAGATTTGCTTTCTATACGTTTCCGAATCGAAATTGCCGAACTCTTCTTTTTCAAGTATCGGCTCAGATTCCACCGTAACGTCTTCCATTTTATCTATTCTGTAACGAGAAGTTCCGTCATGCCTGTCGTCGTAACAAAGCAGAT
>CAKQXZ010000207.1 GCA_934292955.1 uncultured Clostridia bacterium | reverse complement strand
CAGATATCGTTCCGCTTGCGCCTCTTTTGAAAAACTCAAAATTCATTTCGTCGGAGCCGCAGTAAACGGGGAGTTTTTCACCGATTAATCCGAACGTTTCGTCGATATGTTTTATATCGCAGTCGGCTTCTTTTATGCCGACGACGCTGTCGAGTTCCGCAAGTTTTTCGTAAACCGTCGGTTTGACTTTCAATCCTGTTCGCGACGGAACGTTATAAACTATCATAGGAAAACGACACGCTTTATTCGCTTCCCGAAAATGCTTGAATAATCCCTCGTCGGAACATTTGTTGTAATACGGCGTTACGCCAAGCGCGGCGTCCGCGCCGCAATCTTTCGCAAGGGAAGTGTAGTCTATAAATTTTTTTGTGCAGTTCGAGCCGCAACCGACGATTACCGGAATTCTTTTGCGAACGCGCGAAACGGTAAACTTGATGATTTCGGCTCGTTCTTTATCGGTCACGGTCGGGGCTTCCCCGGTTGTTCCGAGAATTACCACGGCGTCGATTTTGCCCGCAATCTGTCTTTCGATAAGTTCGCCGAGCGCGTCGTAATCGATTCCGTCTGAGGAAAACGGGGTGTAGAGCGCGGTTGCCGCGCCTTCGAATATTTTTTCTTTCATTAGAGAACCTCTTTACATTTTATTCGTCGATTTGCCCGTTGAAAACGTGGTTATTGTGAAAAGTAATATTTTTTTCGCTTTTTCCGCGTAAACGATTGAGAAAATTCGGCTTTTGTTATATTATATATAAGACAACTTATTTTAATGTTAATAACGAAGTTCAGGCTTCGCGAAAAAGAGGTTAAAATGGCTAAAAAAGGCTTTATTGCAAGAATGATAGAAGGACCGGAGCGTTCCGAGTCTTACGCCGCGTCTACTTTGCCGACCAACAGATGGCAACTCGGATGGGACGTTTTCAAAACCAACACCGGCAAGCATTTCAAACTGAATTTGCTCACGTTGCTGTTTTTCATTCCGTTGATCGCTCTGATTGTTTTCACTTATCTTTACAAATCCTTTCTCGTGTCGCAATATCCTTTCTCGCAGAATATGGGAATAGGTTATCCCGCGTATCCCGCGGTGTTCGGTCTTACGGCTACGCTTTCGCTTAATACGAACGTTGAATTTTTCAAATTCGCGATTATTGCCGTTGCCGTAGGGGCAGTGGGGCTTTCGGGCGGCTTTTACGTTATGAGAAACATGGTCTGGGCGGAAGGCGTTATCGTAGGAAGCGATTTCTGGAAAGGCGTTAAACAAAACTACTTTGTAGTGTTCTTTTCGCTGTTATTCTACATGGTAATAATGGGCTTTTCGCTTATTTCCGTAAACCTCGCGCAGGTGCTTATCGACACCGCTTCGGGAACAAGATGGCTGCTTATCGTCGCTCAGGTTATCACCTATCTTATTATGGGTATAGTTTCCGTTATGACGCTTTATATGATTACGCTCGGCGTAACGTATAAACTCTCGTTCGGCAAACTCATAAAAAACGCGTTTATTCTTACTATCGCGCTCGTGCCGACAAATATATTCTTCGCGTTCCTCGCGGTTTTGCCGTTTCTTCTTTTGTTTATAGGCGTTCCGCTTCTTATGTCGTTGGTGTTGGTTCTTCTGGTTGTTTGGGGATTGTCGATTTTTATGCTTATCTGGACAAATTATTCCAACTGGGTGTTCGATAAATTTATCAACGACAAAGTACCCGGCGCAAAGAAGAACAGGGGTATTTATAAACGCAACGCTGCCGAAAACGACGGCGAGGAAC
>CAKQXZ010000206.1 GCA_934292955.1 uncultured Clostridia bacterium | reverse complement strand
GGCTTTATCTACTTAAACAATGAAGAACTGAAAGACGTTCCCAAAGCCATAGAGTGGTACGAAAAGGGATTGAGCCTTGGCGATCACTCTCTCAATTTTGACTTGGCGTATGTGTATCTGAACGACAGGTTTGTTCCGCACGACTATGAAAAAGGGTTGGCGTATTTAGCGGACGGCGTGAAACACAATGATCCGGAAAGCCTTTATTTGCAAGCCCGCATATACGAAGAAGGTTGGTACGGAATAGATCCCGACGAAAAAAAGTATATTCATTATCTCAAAAAGGCGGCGAACCTTTGTCAGGACGACGCATTGCTTGATTTGGGGTATTACTATTACAAAAAAGGCAAGTATGACGACGCGCTCGATTGTTTCGCGCAGTGCGATTTGGATTACGTCGGCGTTTATTGGTGTATGGCGACGATTTACGAAACCAAAAAAGCCAATTACAAAAATGCGCTGTTCTATTATCAGATGGCTATGGAAATGGACTTTCCGGACGCAATCGAAAGAATGGCAGAAGCGTATCTCGGCGACGAATTAGGACTCGAAAAGGACGAGAAAACCGCCCTTAAACTTTTCAAACGAGCCGCAAAACTCGGAAATGCCGCCGCACAGTATAATCTCGGTATGGCGTACGCTTGCGGATATTACGGCGTAACACCCGATAAAGATAAGGCACTTCATTGGCTGAAAAAGAGCGCAAAAGGCGAAAATCCGTCGGCGTGTCTACAAATGGGACTTTATTACTACTACACCGTCAAAACCAAAGCGGCTTATAAAAAAGCCTTTTATTTGTTTACCGACGCATACAATCTCGGCGAGAACGAGGCGATTATCAATATCGGACTTTGTTATTTGCAAGGCAACGGCGTAAAAGAGGATAAAAAAGAAGCGGTCAAGTGCTTTAAGACTGCTGCCGAAAAGTGCAATTCGGGCGTTGCGTATCACAATCTCGGAATCTGCTATGAAAACGGATTCGGTGTGAGAAAAGATTATAAGAAAGCAATTGAAATGTACGGCAAAGCAGTCGAAAACGGCGAAAAAGCAGGTCTTGAAGCAATTAAAAACATTTATTTGAAAATGGGTAAAGATAAGAGTAAACTATGATTACGACTTTACAAAAGGCAAGACTTTGCGGTATAGCGCAACAACTGAAACCGATTTTTGAAATAGGTAAAAATGGTATCGGAGGGAAGGAAATTATCGACATTTCTATTGCTCTCGATTCGCACGAACTTATTAAAATATCTGTTTCTCACGATGCGCCAAACGACGCCAAAACATTTTTGAATGCGATTTGTGCGCTTACAGGTGCAGAGCCTGTAATAATAATCGGAAATGAAGTGGTGATTTACGACTGCTCTTTATTAAGCGACACGAAACCGTGCCATATATTGCCCTTGTTATTCTTCAATCGTTCTTTCATTTCCGCGACTTTTTCTTCCGATAAAAGTCCGCCGCCGTTAAATACGCCCGTTGACTTTTGCAGGTATTCGAGCGCGGTTATTTTCCCCGTCTTTTTGCCCGCGACTTTACCCTCCGTCGTTATGTACTTATATACGTTCTCGCCGCCCGTCATATCGAAGAAGGAACGTTCCGCTCTGTGGGCTTCTCTTTCAAATCCGCTTGCTTTTCTGCCGAGTTCATACGGCGTATACTTTATATTCAGAATAATAGGTTGATTGTCCGTTTGTTTATTGACGAGGTTCAACTCTGCGACGGATTCGAAACGGTTATAAACAGTTTATACGAAGAAGAAAGATTTAATATTTTTTTAACGGGATCAAACGCCTTTTT
>CAKQXZ010000205.1 GCA_934292955.1 uncultured Clostridia bacterium | reverse complement strand
AACACGATAAATGATGTACTTGCCGTACTGCGTTTTGAGTGTTTGCGGAAAAGGGCTAAAAAGCCGCCTTTTCGGTATTTAGTGATAATGATTGGAATCCCTAAACACCTATCAATAAAAACGAGCGGTTCACGCATTTTGTTTGTTCGGCGAAGTTAATATTTCCCTAATATTAAACCCCGACCGACATTTTCAGCCGATCGGGGTTTATGTAAGGGGATATAGAGTGTTTTAATTTAATAATGTTCTTAATCGAAAAGCGTAAGGCATTTTGCAAGCATACGCATAACGTGGAAAGGACCTTTATATGTATGCCCTTTGCACGGCGGCAAAGTGGGCGTTCCGTCGCGATGGAGATACCCAAGCCATTCGCCGTATTCGGGGTCGGAAAAATGATCGAATGCGTATTTTACGACCTTTTCTAATATTTCGGCATACTTTTCGTTGCCCGTATGTTTATAGAACATCAAAGACGCGATAACCGCTTCGTTATGCGGCCACCAGAATTTTATATGCGTCCTTGCACTCTTTTTCAAAGGCGTTCAAAAAGAAGTACGGCGTCAGTCAGTCCGAATATCCCCGCTGATTGTTCTATACAGCCCAAAAACCCGCCTATATGTCGATTATCGGAACTTAGACGGGTCTTTATTTATAAAAAAGACGTTTAATTTCACCCGAGTTTTTATTTATTATGCGTATGTATTTTATTGCGGCAAAGCGTTTTGCTGTGGCATTTAAGCCGCCTTTTTCGGCTCGCTTTCTTCAATCGCGGTTTTCTCTTTCGCCTTGTCGTTCAAATCGAAAAGCGCGGCGAATTTCGGAAAAATCGGTTGAAAGTCGAAGAATTTATCGAGAACCTTGGTAAAAAAGCCAATCGCTGTGCCGTTTACAACAGTCATAAACAGCGTTCCCCAACCGATTCCCGCAAACTTTCCGAAAAACGCTAACGTCATTATAACGCTTGCCGCAAGGCAGGAAAAATCTACTATGGTTTTGATGACCGAAAGTTTTACGGGATATCTGCACGAAACGGCTTTAACGAAAAAGTCGTACACCTGCGGATAAAAATAGGTTTTGAAAAACAACGCGATTGCGAACGCGGTCAACGCCACGCCCAAAACAAACATTACAATTCTCAGCCACAAAGCCATACTCCCCGGCTCCACAACCGACGGATTGAACACGGGAATTTTGCGCCACAAATCGAGTACAAACCCGTAAACAAGGCATGTAACAAAAGAAAACAGATATACGGGCTTGAACCTTCTTAAAATTATACAAAGAAGAACGAACAACCCCGCCTGAATGACGTATTCCGCCTGTCCGAATGTTAAAACGCCGGTTTTAAGGCTTAAAAGATACGCGGGAGCGACTATCATCGAAATTCCGAAGTCGGCAGCGGAAAGCATAGAAACCGCAAACGACAGTATGATTATCGCAAGCGGATAGGCAAGTTCAGCCGATATTTTGATTTTTTTCATTTTCATCTCCCATAAAAAAACGCCGCACACCTGAGTAAGGTGTATGGCGAAAAGTAAGTCCGACTATTCGTTCTCAGAAAAATCCATACCGATTTTGGAATTATAATGTAACACAAAAACGATTGTTTGTCAATATATATTATTAAAATAATTTTCGCGCCGTGCAAAAAAAATCTTAAAATAGCGCGTTGTTTACAACGTTGCACGTTTGCGTAAAATCGCCACAACGCCCGCGCCGTTACCGTCAAAAATCGTGCCAAAACCAAATATTATACAACAAAAACCCGCCTATAGGTCGATTATCGGCACATAGACGGGGTTTGTTTTATTATACTACAC
>CAKQXZ010000204.1 GCA_934292955.1 uncultured Clostridia bacterium | reverse complement strand
AGCCATCTACGTTGACCGAAATTACTGATTCGGTCAAAAAAGAGTCAAAAACGCTTGTTTTTGGCTCTTTTTTTATGTTTTTTGCCCATTTTTGAGGGAGATTTTAAGGTCAACATATGTTAGTTGACCATGTCGATTTCATTGCTGATTTTTGGCGTTTTTTTGAAAAATCAAGGTTTGAACTTACAACATACCGATTTTAGTCATTTTTTAAGGGAGGTTTGCCCTACATTTTAGCACCAACCTAAAAAATATTTTTAGAATTTTTTTATTGTATCGTTGCCTGATTTGGCGGACACCTTTTTTATTTACTTTATGTGATTTTTATAGTATAATAACTACACTGAAAAATTTATCGGAGGTTGTAAGATGACGAAGACGATTACCGTTAAAGGCGTAGGGAATGTTTCGGTTAAACCCGATTTGATTGTTGTTTCTATGAAATTGGGAACAGAAGACAGAGAGTATGATAAAACAATGGAACTTGCCGCGGAACGGATAAGCCTTATAAATGATTCGCTTGAAAAAATCGGATTTGAAAAGAATTCCGTGAAAACTACCGATTTTAACGTTCGCACGAATTATGAAAGCGTAAAGGATAAGAGCGGTAATTACAAAAGCGTCTTCAAAGGATACGTTTGCAATCATAACTTAAAAGTGGAATTCGATTTCGATACAAAGACGCTTGCAAGAGTTTTGTCTGCAATTTCCGAATCTCTTGCAAAGCCCGAATTTTCTATTTCGTTTACCGTGAAAGATCCGTCGGCGGTGAGCGGCGAACTTCTGAAGTCGGCAGTGAAAAACGCGAAAGAGAAAGCCGAAATACTGTGTTTGGCTTCCGGCGTAAAACTCGGCGAACTTGTATCAATCGATTATAATTGGGGCGAAATAAATCTGTATTCCGATACGAATTACGAAGTCGGAGACCGATTTATGGCAAAAGCGGCTTGTTTATCGAATATCGATATTCAGCCCGACGATATAAAAACAAGCGATACAGCAACACTCGTGTGGGAAATTTTATAAGAGTAGCATTTTAAGCGTAACCGTTTGGTTGCGCTTATTTTATGCATAAAGGTGTCTGTTTTCTTGTACACCTTGTTCTTTACAAAAGTGGTCGAATATGGTATAATGTTATTGTAAAATGCGATAGGTATAGGTAAAAGCCGATGAAGCAAGAAAACGCGTATAAAATCAAACTCTTGAAGTTACTCGAAATCTTACGGCAGGACTCGGACGAGGATCATTATATAGGGACGACGGAGCTTATAGATAAACTTGCCGATATGGGAATTGTTTGCGATCGTCGGACTTTATATAAAGACATAGAAGTTTTGAATAGTTTCGGATACGAAGTTTTATGTGAGAAATCCCCGGGTAAACCGAACTGTTATTGTGTCGCAGACAGAAGTTTCGACGTTCCCGAGCTGCGTATTCTTATGGATGCGGTGCAAGCGGCGAGCTTTGTTACGCCGAGTAAAACGGAAGTTTTGCTTGATAAGATTGCCGATCTCGGCGGAAGCCATCGCGCCGAACTTCTGCAAAGTAATATCGTGCGGTTTAATACGACTAAAAGCACGAACGAGAACATCTTTTATGCTATAAGCGAAATAAATTCGGCGATAGAGAACAATAAGAAGGTTTCGTTCGAGTATTTTGATTTCAATGAAAAGCACGAGCGCGTATATCGTAAAGACCACAAACGTTATTTCGTAAATCCGCTTGCGACCATATTCGATGACGACAATTACTACCTGATTGCTTATTACGGGAAACATCCCGGCGTTGTTCATTACCGAATCGACCGTATGGATAAGGTGGAAATGGTGGA
>CAKQXZ010000203.1 GCA_934292955.1 uncultured Clostridia bacterium | reverse complement strand
ATCATGCATTCGCATGATTTCGCGCCGCAATTCTCGGGTTTTCTGTGAACTTTGTTCACAAAAAACACCTCGCGGAACGTTGCCAGTGAACAGTAACAGGCTCTAAAAAGTTACATGTATTTAATATTTAACTGATTGACTTGGTACATGTTTAAGAGTTATACTAAGTCAATCAGATATCTGAAAATCATTTGAAATTTCAATTTTAAGTCTAATTATAATCAGTATGGTCAGTTCGACCGGGTAACTCAATTTAAACAGCATAAATAGGAACAAAATACTTGTATTAGCATAACCAAAAAGATATAATAAAAATATAAATTATATATTAACATGAAATGCCAACGCCAAGTGAAATGTTCCGGAAAGGAGCTTATGCAGGCACAGAATGCGGTTTCTATAGAATATTTCAAGAATCCGAAACGTTTTGCAGATCTTTTAAATGGTTATTTTTTCAATGGTGCTGAAGTGGTTTATTGGAAAAGTGTTCAGGAAAGAGATCCTGTGCTGCAAAAGATAAAAGGAAAAGGTACAAAAGTCTCAACGAAAGCAAATATTGTGGATTTGTTTCGCAACGTGGAAATTGATGGCTGTAGAATAGGTGTTTTTTTACAAAATCAGACACAAATACATTATGCTATGCCGATTCGGGTGATGAATGAGGAAGCAGAAGAATATTATAGCCAATGGAAAGAACTAGAGAGAAAACACAGGGCGAAAAAGGATTTAAAAGGAGCAGAATTTTTGTCCGGTATGGGCAGAAACGATAGGATTGATCCTTTGTTAATTTTGATTGTGTACTTTGGAGAGGAAAAATGGGATGCTGCAGAATCTGCGCAGAAACTATTTGGAAAAGCGGTAGAATCAGAGAAAATGAGAGGAATTCTTACCAAATATCCTATTCATATTTTAGATATGCGAAGGTTTGAAAATATAGATAATTTTCATACAGACCTGAAATGGGTTATAGGATTTTTGCAAAAGGTTCAAAACAAGGACGAATTGCAACGGTATGTGACAGAGAATAGAGAAATCTTTGAAAATCTGGCGGAAGATACATACAATCTATTGGCAATAATGGCGAAGTCTCCAATATTGGAGACACTAAAAGATGATGTGAAAAATGCGGAAGGAGGATGGAATATGTGTAAGGCTCTTGATGATATGGTCAAAGACGGAGAGCGCCGGGGAGAGCGCCGGGGAGAGCGCCGGGGAGAGCGCCGGGGAAAACGTCTTGGGAAAGATCAGATTAACAAATTGAACCGCTTATTGTTGGCGGATAACCGGCAGGAAGAACTGCTTCGGTCTGTTTCGGATCGAAAATTTCAGCAAAAACTGTTACAGGAATATGCTTTATAAGTGGTAACTGTTTTGCTGAAACTTTTTCAATTGCTTACAATATGGTTATTACTGGTGAACGATGTTAATAATATTTTGTTGCAGGAAAATTCTCTAAAATCCAGTTGACGTAACCCAATTTCTACAACATAATATAACCATACTCGTTGCCAGGCAAAGTCTGCGCAGCAAAAGTGAAACAAAACGGAGGTTTTTTACATGAAGGTATTAAATTACGGCTCACTAAACGTAGATTACGTCTATTCCGTAGACCACATCATCATCGGAGGAGAGACTCAGCATTCTTCTAAACTGGAGGTTTTCAGCGGTGGCAAGGGCTTGAATCAGTCTATTGCGCTGGCGAAGGCAGGGGTGCCGGTTTATCATGCGGGAATCGTGGGAAGCGACGGAGACATTCTTCTTGAGGCTTGCAAGGAAGCTGGCGTAAACACCAAATATATCCGCAGACTTCCGGTAAAGGGCGGCCATACCATGATCCAGGTGGACAAGAATGCCCAGAACTGTATCATT
>CAKQXZ010000202.1 GCA_934292955.1 uncultured Clostridia bacterium | reverse complement strand
AAATTGATTTCGATAAAACTTTTATACTCTTTTTTCCCGAACTCGCGGACAAGATAAGTTTTCCCGACCTGTCTTGCGCCTTTCACCATCAAGCAGTTATTCCGATGCGTATTTTTCCACTCGACAAGTTTCTGATATGCTTTTCTTTTTAACATAACGTTCCTCCGGAATCAGATTTTATTACCGATATTATACTCGGTTTTTTTGTATTTGTCAACCAAAAAGGAATAAAATCGGATATTGATTTGTTGCAAAAAGGAATAAAATCCGATATTCGTTTCTTTGAAAAAAGAATAAAATCGGAATATCGTAAACCCGAAATTTTTTTTAGTCCGAAAGCATAAAAAAACGCCGTCCTCCGCAAAAGCAAAGGACGGCGTTTTTCTGTCTGCCGATAAAGTTAGCCGAATGAAAACAAACTTGAACCAGCCTCAAAGTCGGAATTTTCGCCCTTTTTGACAAATTCTTGCTTGATGTATTTGTATACACCTACGTTCGCCTTTGCCAAAAATCATCAAAAATGACGGCTTTGAGGTCGCAAGCGAATTTAACGGCAAAAAAACGATAAAGACAAGGCAGTCGAGCGAAGTTGTACTAGAAGTACTACGAGCGAGAATAACACAGTATTTAGCGGGATTTTTGCCGTTAAATCTAGTTCAAGTTTATTTTCATTCGGCTACATGAACACTCTTACCGTCAAGTCGTGCCATTGATTTTGCCTGAGCATTCCGTCCCGTTCTTTCCGGTAAGATTTCGCTTCTTTATAATCTATCGTAAACTCCCACACAAGCTTTTTCATATCGTCGGATTTGTCTGCAAGGTCGAAATTCATATGCCAGCAAAGAATCTTCCACCTTTTTCGCCGGATCTTCCGGATTTCCGTTCGGCACCATTCCCGCATCCAGCACCCGCCGTTTGCTCAGCAAATCGAGTTTTTCTTTCTCTATCTCGCTTTTGAATTCGAAATACGATTCCCGCGTTATTTCGTCTTCCAGCCGCATACGGGTAAGTTTTTTCAATTTTTCGTCCAACCTTGCAAGTTGTTCCGTCACCTGGTCTTTCACCGTTTCGGCTTCGCGATACTATATGCACCTTGTCATAGCCGATATTTTTTATATAATCAACGACATACTCAATCAGCTGCCGGCTCAATCTGTTACCCCTGTATTCCTCGTCAACAAACACAAAGCCGATATAAGGTGTACAATCCGCATCCGGAATACAGTCTGTTTTTGAAACCGTACAGTAACCGCAGATTTTTTCATTATCTACCGCGACAATAACTCTTTCCCAATCGCTGAATTCATTATGCTCCATAGCACTTGCCAGCGTTTTTCCTGCTCTCCACGAACAGTTTTCTGCATAATTTCGTACTTGAGATTCATCTGATGATGTAATCGTTCTCAAGTTTATACACTTATTCACCTGCCTTACGCAGTTTTATCAATCGGAATTTATCTCCCGGTGACAATCAGTATAGCTCTGCATGGCGAGCCATCCGCACCGGATAGATTTAATGGGGCTGCATTCAAGAAATAAGCGCCTTCCGAAACTTTGGATGCCCTGTCAAAACCTCTTAATCATTCTAAATCTACAATAATTCTTTCGTCACCAATTACAATGTGAACAAACATGCCGCATTAAGGACATTTTATTACGCCGTCAAGACCTTTTTGCGCCCGTATTAACACCGTTTTGCAAATCGGACAACAAACATAAAATCCCTTTTTCTGCTTTTTTAAGTATTGTGACTTCTTTATTTCCGTAAATATGCTCTCATATAAATTGTAATTGAATTACGGACTTCTTTCGCAAGATTTTACCAATTCACAAAAATTAAATAAATCTTGTCTGTTCGGTATGCGTTGCAACTTAAAT
>CAKQXZ010000201.1 GCA_934292955.1 uncultured Clostridia bacterium | reverse complement strand
GTAATAAGCAACGCGGGCGGCATAGGTACTAACTTTTTGTTTCTCGAGGCGTTTTACAGAAACGTTTCGTGGGAATATGCCGAAGCGGCTTTCGTAGACGGGGCAAGCGCTACGCAGGTTTATTTTAAGATAATGTTTCCGCAGGCGATAGGCATGATAGCGACGCTTGCAATAATGCAGTTTATAGGTTACTGGAACGATTACTCGACTCCGCTCGTAATGTTTAAGAATTTGCCGAACCTTGCGCTAGGGCTGTATTTGTACGAGATGAAAATGATTCGCGGCGCGAATATGCCCGTTTACTTTGCGGGGCTTGTCATCTCAATCGTACCCGTTTTAACCATATTCGCATTCTGCCAGAACTCTATAATGGAAAAAGTCGCGCTCGGCGGACTTAAAGGCTGAAGATTAAACGTAAAACTCGATAATAAAAACAATAAGGAGAAACAAGATGAAAAAAAGACTTTTTGCATTAGCAATGTCCGCCGCGCTTGCGGTTACCTCGGCTTTTGCTCTCGTCGGATGCGGCGTGGGCAACGCCAACGACGAAAACACGCTTGAAATACAAGCGTATAACCGCGGTTACGGAGTAGACGGATTAAAAGCCGTTATCGAAAATTTCAAAACAAAGAACCCCGAAATAACGGTTATTCTCGAAGAAACAACCGACAATACGACCGGTAAAGACATTTATAACGGACCGAGCGCGGTTTCTACCGACCTCTACCTGCACGGCGGCGATAACTTTTTCCGTTTAATAAGGGGCGGAAAAGTTAATGTCGACGGCGTGGAATACGACAACTATTTTGAAAACCTTAACGAGGTATACGAATACGTGCCCGAGGGCGAAACTAAACCCATAAAAGAAAAAATGTTCCCCGCGTACGAGCAATTTTATAACATGAAAGACGGCGAGCAGTTCACCGAGGACACCTATTACGCCGCGCCCTGGATGGCTTCTATCTGCGGTCTTGTATACAACAGCAAAATGTTTGAAAGATACGGCTGGGATATACCCGTTACCACAGACGAACTCGCAAAAGTGTCCGACGCGATTATCTCGACCGACGCTAAAAGCACGAACAAAAATTCCACAGGACAGGATATAGACATTGCGGCTTTCAGCTACTGTCTGCAAGATTCTTACTGGTCTTACGTTTATCTGCAGTGGTGGGCGCAGTATGACGGAATACTTAAGTACAACAACTTTTTCGACGGTAAAGACGAAAACGGCGTGTATACCCCTGCGATAGGTGCATCGGACGGCAGAAAAGAAATGCTTAAAGTTTTCGACCAACTTTTAGGCACATATAAAAAAGAAGGTTCTAACATCGTTAAAAGAAACAACGTATATTGCGACCCGACTTTATCTACCCGTTCGTTTATCGATACGCAGGCGACTTTCCTCGGAGCGGAGGCGTCGCGTATCAACACAAACGGCGCTACTACTTCGGCAATGATGCCTAACGGCGACTGGCTGGAAAGCGAAATGTACACCAACTTCGGCGATATGATAGAGCGCGGCGAAATAGCCTTTAAAATGCTCCGCACTCCCGTCGTCAGCGCGATAAGGAATCACCCCGATTGCGAAGGCACGATTGAAAGCGACGCCGAACTTTCCGCGCTTATAAAAGCGATAGACGCGGGCAACACGGCTCTCACGGGCGAGGGGTACAGCGTATCTCAAAAAGCGTACGACAAAATAAAAGAAGCGAGAAACATGTCTTATGTCAACACGGGTTTTACCGCTTACGTTCCCGCGTTTGCCACCGGTAAAGAAGCGGCTAAAAAATTCCTTAAATATTTGTATTCGGACGAAGGACTTATCGCCTGGACGAGCGCGACCAAAGGTCAGAGTTTACCGTTTACTTACGACTGGAACGGCATAGAAGGACTTTCCGACTTTCAAAAGTCCAAGTTCAATAT
>CAKQXZ010000200.1 GCA_934292955.1 uncultured Clostridia bacterium | reverse complement strand
GTCACAGAGACCGGAATAATCCTGTTTGTACTTTTTCAGTGAGTCCTGAAGGATAAAGGTATTCCGAAGATTCCCAGTATGATCCGTCAGGATGCGCCCAACATGGATTGCAAGCTCCGTTTTACCGGTCTGGGTCTTTCCACTAATCATACAGCCAGGAGTGCTGTACGAAAGAGCTGCGTCTTTCAGTGGCTGCATGAGGCTTAACAATGCACAGCAAAAAATAGGGTAAAGCTCACCGGGAGCTTGATTTAAAATCTTCAGAATCTGCTTGTAAGTGTCTTCTGGAGTGCGTATTTTGTCATAGAACAAATAACCGTTTGAGGCCAGCGAACGGCAGTCACTTCGTTCTCCAGCTTTGTCGATCCCATATCCGGAAGTAAGGTAGATCCAGGATTGATTATCACGGATCCATCCCGTGCGTTTGGAAATATGGTAGATACCATCGAAGTCTGTACTGCTTGCAGTGTCACATATAGTTTGTAGGCAGGACAGTACCGGGAGCTTTTGAGACTTCTGACGGATCAGCGTGAGTGTACGCAGTTCTTTAAGGCTTTCATCCATATTCTCTGGGTAATAGAGAAAGGAGACTGGATGATTGGTAGCGTAATCTCGCAGTACAATAGAAAAACGATAGTGGCAGGGTAATTCTGTAGGGATACTTTCGGTGTAGCCGTCATGTTCAATGAACTTCTCAATTCCGACGATATTGATGGAGAGAAGATCTTCGAGTGTGGATTTACTTGTTTCAAATGTTGCTGATGATGTTTCATTCATGAGTGTTCCTCCTTTGTGAATGTATAACTTATTGCGATGGCATTACTATATAGGATAAATTCTTACAAGGCAAATTTAACATTCTGCACTCAGAACTATAATAATTAGAATTAAAAACAGAATATATTGAATATAATACAAATTACACGGGAATCATAAAAAGATATTTTAAAATAGCTGTGATAAAAGAATTATAATTAAAAACTTACATATAATAATCAGACAATTATAAAAGAAAACTTAAATATGACTTTAGATGAGACGTGATTAAAAACACACGCAATAAAGAAATGCTGCGCAATTTGCGCAGCATAGGCGAATCTAATGATCAAAAGAAATAATCAGGATGCGTAAAATAATAATGGATGTGAGGAGCGTATTTGTAAAGCTCATGATTGCGATTCTCTTCTTGGGGTTCTGGGTCTGGAACAAGGATGTTGATACGATCTGGGAATCGTTGGGCATAGTCCTTAAAATCAGAAATACACTTATCAATAAAATTTGGATTATTTGCTATCTTCTCAGACCATTCAGGAAATTGATTTTTATTTTCTTTGACCCAGATCATGAGTGCAAAGAGTTTCCGATATAGCAGATCTTTTAAATTTGAGTAAATTGCACTTTTAAAAACACCTTCGATAATAGCGAGGGTCCCAGGAGCAGACTCTATGTCATCGATAACCGTTTTAAGAGGTTGGGTTAGTTTAATTAGAGAGGAAGAAGGATAGATTGATTCTTCCATACTGTAATAAAGCTTCTTTAAGACTGCAACTTGGTCAAGAACTAATTTCTTGTTGTCAGGATGACATTCATCAATAAACTCTTTAAAAGCAGTTAGTAAATTGTCGTAGGAACGTGAGTATGTGAGAAGAGATGAACCGTTCCAATGCCGATCAAGGATATCGATAATTAGTTGTTGATCTTGTTCACGCTGTTCATCATTTTTAACACGGAACGTAGTGTAATTATTCTGCTTGTCAGTGTTAGAGATATCTTTAACAGAATCATCAAGAGATAGCGGAGACATTAGATAAAATAGATATTTCCTAATGATATCAGTACAAAATGGAACGTATCCCCAGTGGAAAATATCAATCAAAATCACGATGCAAGAAATGATATTATAGGCAGATACGGAGTATTGTACATTGTC
>CAKQXZ010000199.1 GCA_934292955.1 uncultured Clostridia bacterium | reverse complement strand
TTATAACAATAAGTGTTGCGCTTATTGCTGTCCTGTGCCTCGGTTGTCTGTATGCAGTAATAACGTCAAGCGTTACAAAAACTTCAGAGGAAAGCTCCATTGATAATATGTACACCGCTCTTGACGGTCAGACTAATATGATAAAGCTGTTTGTTTCCGAATCGGAAAGAACTTTGAAGGAGTATTCCACTGCCGCAGAGATAAAGGCTCTCCTTCTCGACCCCGAAAACCCCGAGAAAATCAAGACCGCTCAGGAATATACAGAGCGCTTTTTTGCAAACCTTGATTCCTGGGAGGGCATATATCTCAGCAACTGGGAAACACAGGTGCTGGCTCATTCCACCCCTCAGGTAGTCGGCATGGTAACAAGATCGGGAGATTCCCTTGCACCATATCAGGCTACTATGACAAACAGTCCCAACGGCTTCTATAACGGCGGCGCATTCGTTTCGCCCGCTTCGGGACAGCTTATCTTCAATCTCAGAATGTCCGTGTGTGCAGATGACGGCACTCCTATCGGACTTGTGGGCGGTGGTCCATTCCTTTCGGGACTCAACGACCTGCTTTCGAAAATGTCCATCTCGGGAATGACTGAGCAGAAATATGCTATACTTGATGCTGCAAACCTTATCTATACATACAATTCGGATAACGAGCTTATCATGACAGCTATCGAAGATCAGTCAATGCTTGATATCCTGGAGGAAGTAAGCACAGGCAATAATATCGGCGTTTACTATGACGCTAACAACATTATCGCATATGAGTTCCTCCCCGAATATAACCTGGTACTCACAATGAAGGACAGCCTGGACGAGATACTTGCATCAAGCAATATGATCGCAAAGGAAAATATTATCCTGACTATCCTTACTCTTATAATAGTTGTTCTTGCAGTATTTGTCACATCTCACCTTATTACAAAGCCTCTCAGAAAGGTGCAGAATGCCGTTAACGACCTTGGCGAGCTGACTCTTATTGAAAACAATGATATCCAGCGCTTTATCGGCAACAGAAACGAGGTCGGAACCATTGCGACATCTGTTGATTCTCTTACCTCCACACTGAGAGATGTTGTTTCGACCCTCAAGGACTGCTCCGATTCTCTCATTGACGGCTCTGTGGTCATGAAAAAGACCGTTACATCTCTTGTTACCTGTGCGGCAGAGAACTCCAGGACTACCGAGGAGCTTACCGAAAGCATCAACGATACCTCCAGAACTATCCAGAAGGTCAACACCGACATTGCCGCTATCCACAATATCATGGAGGACAGCAGACAGTCCAATGCAGAAAGGATACTTATTGCAGACAACATGATAAAGAATGCGGGAACAATATCCTCCTCCATCAATGACAAAGCTGCCAAGACCGAAACAAATATCAACAACGCTATGGAATATCTCCATGCTCTCAACAGCATAAACGAGAAGGTAAAGCGTATCCAGGATATTGCTTCCGAAACAAATATCCTTGCTATCAACGCTTCCATTGAGGCTGCAAGAGCAGGCTCCTACGGTGCGGGCTTTGCGGTGGTTGCAAACGAGATCAAAAATCTCTCCACCAACTCCGCCGCTGCTGCAAACGAGATCTTTGAGGTCTGCAAGGAGATGAACACCAATATCGTAAGCATCGAAAACTGCTTCAAGGAGATAATTGAGTTTATCAGAACAGACATTGCCAAGAGCTTCAGCGGTATGAACGACATTTCCGGACAGCTTAAGGATTCCATGGACGCAACCAACAACGAAATTGACAGGATCTCCAAGCTCGTTGATAATATCAAGAAGGAATCCAGGCATTTCGATGTCATTATCAGCAACAACGAAAAGAGCGTTAACAGCATTACCGAAAAGGCTGAGATCACCTACTCCATGGTCAACAAGCTCGATTCCCTTACTAAAACAAATTCCAATACCGCAAAGGAACTGAACAAGATAGT
>CAKQXZ010000198.1 GCA_934292955.1 uncultured Clostridia bacterium | reverse complement strand
GAAAAGCAATCTGACTCCCCAGCACTCCGCCTCCAGCAACAACAACATTAGAATACTTCATAAGTTCCCCTTTCTCTTTTATTCACTAAAACATTGATATAATCATAACATATATCCATAAGACAAGCCATTACTTTTTATATATGAAAACATCTGATTTCGCTAATAATGCAATTCCATTATCAACCGCATAATCATAATCCATATCTTCATATAACAACTTATGTGTTACATTCTTGTAATCCGATTCAAAAAATCTGCTATCAATTATTTGTTGTAGCATTTGAGGAATATTATAGTTTAAATTTGCCGAAGGATTATTCTTTGACAACATCCTGTCATCTCTCACCACGTCTACTAATTCATCAAAATTGTTATTAAATTCAACATTATTAATTAATTTACATATATCATATAAATGTCTTGAATCCCTATCTCTCATATTCTGAATTCGATAATCACATATAGCAAATACTTTATCAATAAATGTTCTTTCTAATGATTGAACATTCATCATAAAACTCAAAGCGGCAAATTCTATTGGAAGTGTAATATCTCTTTCCTTACAAAAATGTCCCACATAACTTGTTACTTCTCGCTCTTCCACAGGATAAACAGCCTGATAATAACTTGTTTCTATTATTATTTGCATTGGAACCTCTGAAAAAAGTGAATTATATGTAAATATATACATATTATATTCATATCTTGATTTTATTCTTTCAGGATTTTCCAATGTTAATCCTAGTTGACTTGCAACATTAATAATTATCTGTTTACTTGTTTTTTTCTCAGATTCTGTCAACTTTCTATTAACAGATAAATCAATATCTTCAGAAAATCTATCTATCAAATTATATACTTTGGATAAAGATGTTCCTCCCTTAAAAACAAATGGAAAGTTCTGTTTCGATAATTCTAGTAGAAACATAGATTAAATCGTATCCTTTTCAATCATTAATTCGCTTCTCTTAGTTTCTCCAGCTACAGTCTTTATAATATCTCTCCATTCACTTCCATAATCATTATACCAATTCACCCATCAATCCTCCCTGATATATATTCCTATACACTCTGTCAGGAAACAATGAAATATACTCTTTCACTTTATCAAAATTGACATTCACTGTATTCACAAAGTTCTGGAGCTTTTTCTGCATAATATCCCCTGATATTTCACTGTATCTGTCTATTGATGACATTAAATCCAAAAATTGTAGAGCTGTTTTATTATCTTTAGTTATCTCTGCCAATGGCTTATATACAATAATTGTTCTTCCATCCACAACAACTTTTCTCTGCTTTGTTGTCGCTTCATTAGAACATACTTCTATACATGATGGATTCTGCGTTGTAAAACCGTACATGTTAGCAAGCTGTATTCCTGTAATATATCCAGACACTTCACCATTGGACATAGTGTATTTCTTCTCGACATACTTATCTATAGATACCTTTCCTTTTGTTCCAAGAATTGTTTTATATGCAAGATAATACGCACCGTTATATAATCTTTCTACTTTTCCATCATCAACAAGCTGCTTCAGTTCCTGACTAACATAGTTTCTTGATGTTCCTGGCAGTTCCGCCAGAAAAAAGGGTTCATCTTTATCAAAATTCTTAATTATATAATCCAAAAGCATGTTATCACCTCATAAATCAGAAATCATTATTTTCACTTTTATTATACATGTTTTTTATCTCTTGTCAAATAATTCTATAAAAAAAGCTTCTCCAGCTATTATAGCCAGAAAAGCTTCTCATTATCATTCAAATTATTCAACATCCTTACTAACCCTCGCAAACATCTTCACCTTAGTAACAACATTCTTCGGCTTAGTAAATATCGCATAAAACCACCTTGCTATCCAGCAGAATGGCAGCAGCCACGGTACTTTCTTCAGGAACGGAAATGTATACAGCATCTTATTAAGCGGTGGAAA
>CAKQXZ010000197.1 GCA_934292955.1 uncultured Clostridia bacterium | reverse complement strand
TTCGATATGGGCAACTTCGTTTTAGACGGCTACGAGCCTTTGTCGGCGTATAAACTGTTGTTTGATTATATCGAATATTTTCATATAAAAGATGCATTTTATACCGGTGCTATAGTTCCCGCGGGCAAGGGCGAAGCGAAAATAAAGGAAATTCTCGACGATTATAAATTAAACGGCGGGAAAGATACGTTTATAACTTTAGAGCCGCATTTGCAGACTTTTTCGGGTCTTAACGCGCTTGTCGGAAAGAGTTTCGACAACCCTTATAAATACGAAAATCAAAAGGCGGCGTTTACGGACGCGGTAGAAAAATTGAAAGGCTTATTATGAAAACTTTTGTAAAGGATAAATTAGAAGTAAAAATTTTTGAAAACAGAACGCTTATGGGCGAAGCCGCGGCAAAAGATATTTCGGCTAAAATCAAGGAGTTACTTGCCAAAAAGCAGGAAATAAATATGATTTTTGCCGCCGCTCCCTCGCAAAACGACGTGTTAAAAGCATTAGTTGAGGATAAAACCATAGAGTGGAACAGGATAAACGCTTACCATATGGACGAATATATAGGTCTTGATAAAAACGCGCCGCAAGGTTTCGGCAATTTTCTTAAAGCGCATATTTTCGGACTTGTCCCCTTCAAAAGCGTTAATTATATAGATATAACGGCAACCGATCCCGAAAGGGAAGCCGAGAGATACGGAAAACTGTTAAAAGCAAACCCGACGGATATTGTCGTAATGGGTATAGGCGAAAACGGACACATAGCGTTTAACGATCCGGATGTTGCCGATTTCAACGATAAAAAGGTTGTAAAACCCGTAAAGCTCGACGAAATTTGCCGCAATCAGCAGGTGAACGACGGTTGTTTCAAGACGATAGGCGAAGTGCCTACGCACGCTATGACTTTGACCGTCCCTACTCTTGTAGCCGCTCCGTGGCTGTTCTGTATAGTTCCTGCGGCAACTAAGGCAAAGGCTGTTTACGAAACTATAAACGGAAGAATAGACGAGCATTGCCCCGCGAGCATTTTAAGAACGAGAAATAACGCAAAATTATATCTCGACGATAAGAGTTCGGCGCTTCTATGACAGAGATTAAAAGCAATAAAATAATAACCCCGAACGGCTTGCGATCGGGCTATTTATATATCGATAACGGGCTTATAGACGGCTTTTTTGAAAAACAAAGAACCGATATCGCTTGCGAAGAACGATATGATTTTACGGGTAAATACGTTTCGCCGGGGTTTATAGATTTGCACACTCACGGCGCGGGCGGTTATCCGTTTATAAACTGCACGGAAGATGACGTAATAAACGCGTGCAATTTTCACTTAAAACACGGCACTACAAGCATTATGCCGACGGTAACTGCGGGCGCGTTCGATACGATGAGAGAAGCCGCAAAGAAAATAGCTGCGGTTAAGAGAGAAAATAAAGCGAAAAGCAACATAATCGGCGCGCATTTAGAAGGTCCGTATTTATCCTCAAAACAGTGCGGCGCGCAATGCCCGAAGTTTATAACAAAACCGCAAAAAGCGGCTTATAAGTCGATTATCGAAGAATTTGGCGACTCAATAGCGCGTTGGACTTACGCTCCCGAGAACGACGAAAAGGGCGAATTCTGCAAATATTTAACGTCACACGGCATAATAGCTTCCGCCGGGCATACCGACGCTAAATACGAGGATATGAAAACCGCAATCGAAAACGGTTGCAATCTCGTAACTCATTTATATTCGTGTACGTCAACCGTAACGCGTGATCATGGTTTCCGTTCGCTCGGAGTTATAGAAAGTACGTTTTTGCGCGATGAACTCTGCGCCGAAATAATAGCCGACGGCAAGCATTTGCCACCCGAACTTATTAAGATGATTGTAAAAATCAAAGGCGTGGACAAAACCTTGCTTTGCACCGACAGCTTAGCGATAGCGGGAACGGATATAAAA
>CAKQXZ010000196.1 GCA_934292955.1 uncultured Clostridia bacterium | reverse complement strand
CTGCTCTTTCGCCGTATACAGATTCTTAATATGATCAAAAGCAAAACTATCCACTCTCGGATATCCGGTTGTCAACACATGCTTTGTCTGAAAAGCTGATGCAAAAATCGGCTTCATGAATTCCGAGGTTGCCAGTACATAATGACTCGGCTTCTCATCGGAAAGATTCCTTGGGTAGTTCTGTATCTTCTCCCACACATTCTTCGGATGCCGGAACCGGTCAAATACATTATCATGTTGTATCTTCTTAAGAGGTACCCCATGCCACATATTAACCTTCGTCGCACCGCCACTCAGCCAGAAGCTGATATCCTTCGAATAATTATCAAACAGATACACCTTACCTCTTAAGCAATACCAGATTCCCTTCCAGGAATGATAGTAATATGCTTCATACCCATTCTGCTGCAGGAATTCTACAATCTCCTTATTATGTGAGATCCAGATTGCACGAATATCCCGGCATTCCTCGCTCTGATTCACATACAGATAGAAATATCTCGGATTATCTGCAAACCGTCTTCCAAACGTCGAACCAAACAGCCAGATCTTGCGATTCCTCGGAAATAAAAAAGAGAACCAATACACAGGCAACAATAATAATTGTCCCCAATATCTGATTCTCTCAATTATCTTCTTCATAGATTCCATCGCCTCATTTCCCTGGCTGCCTGTCGACATCCTTGTCTTATTATACTACACCTTCGGCACATTTTCACTAATTATATGCCCTACATTGTATATATCGACAAAACGCTACCATTCAATAAGACTTTCTATGCAACTTATAAGATATTGCCGTTACACCGTTGCTTCTATAAGCACTTTATCTCCTACCTGAATCTCCTTGACTCCTTGTTGTTTCTTCTGATTGAAGTTAAAACTAACCATATATCCAACTTCCAAATGATAATAATCCAGATAATCAGCTAATTGCCTCTCTCCTCTTCGATTATACTCCTCTCCATGCCAGATCTTCATCTCGATCACATATTGTTGTCCATGATAATCTATGATTATATCTGTACGTTTCTGATCTCTCGTCTGAGATTCGATATAATAATTACCGGTTCCATTAATAATCGGACGCAAGTACAGCAGGAACAAACGTCTTCCATTCTCTTCCACAAAAGATTCTGGTTGCTTTCCGTAGATGTCTGTAAAATAGACTACAAATCTCTCCAATATTCGGTGCATATTCAATCGCCCATCTTGAATGAATTGACTTTTCTCGACCGGTCCAAAGCCATCTCTGCTTGCCAATACTGTCTCTTCACCCAGAAATCGATTGTATAATCGAATCTCAAAGATCTTATTTGCCACTACAATCTCCGCATGCTCTATCTTAACAAAACCAAACATAATCGCCATCTCAATTGCTTCACTTCCCGCATAATACCCAATACGTTCGCCATTAAAAAGCATTCTGGATAACATCTCTTTCAATTCCGGATAATTGGCTATCTTCGCATCAAGCGAATCAAATAATGTATTCTTCTCAATTAACAAACATCGAACCGCCTCTAATACACCTTCTCTATTCCACGCATTCCCTTGATATTCCGGTTTCTTATTCAATTCTTCATCTAACATCTTACAAAGTCTTGAAACCAAAAATGGATATCCGGATGTATAATCATATAACAATTGCGCAATTTGTCTTGTATTCATGGATATCTTTCGTTCCTCAACATATTGTTCTAACATTCCACAAATGTCATCTACCGAGAAACTCATGTCTACATCAAATCTTGCCGCAATATTCCATGGTCTATTATATTGATGTTCCTTTTCTTGCCGAACCTTCAACTTCAAACTCTTAATATCATACACACCTGCAAGAATCACCGATTGAAAAGTCGGTATCTCGTCCCGATTCATATATTTATTACGAAGCACGCCCAAAAAAGAGAGAAATTGTGCATAATTTCCTGCTTGATCCACTTCATCTACCATAAGCACAA
>CAKQXZ010000195.1 GCA_934292955.1 uncultured Clostridia bacterium | reverse complement strand
CTCGGAAAAGAAATATACGATCACTTTAAAAACTGCGGAGTAAACAAAATCCTTACCGTCGAAGCGTCGGGCATAGGATTGGCTTGTTTTACGGCGCAGTTTTTTGATTGTTGCGTACTTTGCGCAAAGAAACATAAATCTCTTAACGTTTCGCCCGACGTATACAGTTCGACTGCGTTTTCGTTTACGCATCAGAAAGAAAATACGATTATCGTTTCTAAAGAATATCTGTCTACGGACGATGTGGTTCTGATTGTGGACGATTTTCTTGCCAACGGAAACGCCTGCCTTGCTCTTATTGATTTATGCCGTCAGGCGGGGGCAAAAGTGGTCGGAATCAGTTGTGCGGTCGAAAAAACATATATGGACGGATATAAAAAGTTAACCGATCTCGGTTACGACGTTTATTCGCTTGCGAAAATTGCTTCGATGAGCGAAAACGGAATACAATTCGTCGAAGAATAATTCAGGTACTTTTACGCGATCAGCGTGGAAATAAAATGCCGAAAGGCAAAAAGGAGTAACGTATGAAAAAGAAACTTTTCTCACTCGCTCTCGGTGCTGTAGCCGCCGTAGTCGCAACAACCGGAATGGCATGCAGTAACGACAACAAAGTCAAAGAAGAAATTGAATTTCCCGCTTACGACGGAATAGAACATGTAGATTATTCCGACGTAACCATTCCTGAAGATTTCAAGCTCGGTCTCATCTGTTTGCACGATGAACAGTCGACGTACGATAAAAACTTTATCGATGCGGCTAAGCGTGCTATAAACGAACTCGGTCTTTCTGTAGAAAAGAATCTCGTAATGAAAACAAATATCCCCGAATCTTCCGAATGCGAAACCGCAGCAAAAGATCTTGCAAGTCAGGGATGTAACGTAATTTTTGCAGACAGTTTCGGGCATGAAGGACATATCGTAAACGCTGCTAAGGCTTTCCCGAACGTTGAGTTCTGCCATGCAACCGGCGTTACTGCTAAAGCGGATAATGCGGAACTTGCTAACTTCCACAACGCTTTTGCCTCTATTTACGAAGGTCGTTACATTGCAGGCGTTGCCGCAGGTCTTAAACTTAACGAAATGATAGCGAACGGCGATTTTGCTGCTTCGGAAGCTAAAATCGGTTATGTAGGCGCATACACTTATGCAGAAGTTGTTTCCGGTTATACGTCTTTCTATCTCGGCGCAAAATCTGTTTGCCCCACCGTTACTATGGAAGTTCAGTTTACCGGTTCCTGGTTCGATATTGTTGCCGAAAAGTCCGCTGCGGAACTTCTTATCGGTAAAGGTTGCAAACTTATAAGCCAGCACGCAGACTCTATGGGCGCGCCCAAGGCTTGTGAAGAAGCAGGGGTTCCCAATGTTTCTTACAACGGAAGCACTTACAACGAATGCCCCGAAACGTTCATCATTTCTTCCAAGATCGACTGGACTCCTTACTTCAAATATATCGTCGCTCAGGCTGCAAAGGGTGAAGCGATTGCTAAAGACTGGTGTGGTACTCTTAAAACCGGAAGCGTTGCGCTGACCAACATCGGCGGTGCTGCTGCTGAAGGAACTCTTGCAAAACTTACTCAGGTAAGAAAAGACCTTGCCGAAGGTAAAATCAAAGTTTTCGACATCAACAATTTTACTGTCGGCGGCAATAAAAAAGATTCTGTGACTGTTAACTCGATCGAAGTAATCAAGAACGGCGTATTTGTTGAATCCGATGTTGAATTGTACAGATCTGCTCCGTATTTCGAACTCCGTATTGACGGAATTACACTTCTGAACGAAAAATACTAAAAATAACTGTTACTTTCCGACGGGGAGAAATCTCCGTCGGAAAATAACATTTTTAGGCACTTAAAAAGGCGTAACTTTGTTGCGCCTGATATGTATTTATATTGAATTTTCTTTACTTTTCTTGTGGAATCGTTTCGGCTGGCACTGCAATCTTCATTGCCTGCGGCATTGCCTGAA
>CAKQXZ010000194.1 GCA_934292955.1 uncultured Clostridia bacterium | reverse complement strand
CCCCCACTCCGCTCACGCCCGGAATATTATCCGAACTATCACCCATAAGACTCTTCAGGTCGATTATCTGTTTCGGAATCAAGCCCGTTTTGTCGGTGAAGTTATCATTATCGTATATCTCTACGTCCGAAATTCCCCTTTTGGTAAAATATACGCTCGTATGTTCGCCTACGAGTTGGAAACTATCCTTATCGCCGGTTACGATTATGGAGTTCACAGGGAATTTTCTCGAAGAAGCGCCAAGAATATCGTCAGCCTCTATTCCGGCGCATTCGTAACGGGATATTTTCATCTCGTCGAGTACGGTTTTCAAAAGTTCGACCTGCGGACGAAGATCGTCGGGCATCGGCTTTCTCGTGCCGTTGTAATCGGCATACATTTTATGTCTGAAAGTCGGCTCTTTTCTGTCGAAAGCGACGAGAATGTATTCGGGTTTCACCTCGGAAATGAGTTTTACGAGCATATTGACGAAAGCATACACGGCATTCGTCGGTCTGCCGTCTTTGGAGGATAACGGCGGCGTTGCGTAATAGGCTCTGTTGATAAGACTGTTTCCGTCGATAAGAATGAGATTATTCATAAAAAATTCCTTTTGAGGCGTTTAAATCGTTGATTTATTTCGTAAAATGTGATATGATACATAAGCGTTGTATCCGTAAACATATTATTGCACAAACGATTAAAAAAATCAAGCGTAATGCAAAACTTGCGGATAAATGCGGAAATAAAGCGCAAGAAAAATGATTCAAAACGCTTTGAAAAAAAATGCCGCTGTGGTGGAATTGGCAGACGCGCGGGACTCAAAATCCCGTGGTAGCGATACCGTGTCGGTTCGACCCCGACCAGCGGCACCATATAAAAAGAACGGGATTTATTCCCGTTCTTTTTATATATTGTTGCGATGCCAGCCGAGATTAAAACGAACCGTGGTCTGACGGCGAATTTTTGACTAATACGTCGTTACGCTCGCGGCTTATACGTCAAGTATTAACCCGTTCGCGTGCCTTGTCTTAGCCTAAAATTTCGCCGTCAGACTCGCAAACGACCAAAACACCGATATTTTCGATGATTTTTGGCAAAGGCGAACGCAGATGTACTATAAGTACTTCAAGCGAGAATTTGACAAAAAGCACGGAAATTGCGGCGTTTTGGCAAGGTTAGTTTTATTCTTGGCTGGCATTGAGGGGCGTACGCGGCGATTTATCGCCGTCGTTCGTCAATTTGCCGTTAAGGCAAATTTCTGCCGTCAATGACGAAGCATAAATATTGCTTGCAAGATATTTATGCTGAAGTTATTCATAAAGCGACCATTTTTGCAGAATGCAAAAATAAAAAAACGATAGTTTTGATGCGGAACGCATCCGGTCGCCGAATAGGGTATCCCGCTTTTGCAGGAAACGGCAGTCCCTGAAAGTTACCGACCGGCGGCGCCAAAATTTAAACGGGAAGCTTAAAAAACTTCCCGTTTTGTTTTTAAGATTTATTTAAATCGTAAATTTTTAGTTTTACACAACTTTTAAACGATCAGCTGACGATAAACCGATCCGCGCCGGACGCGGTTTCAAATTTAAACGCCGTTGCGCCGATTGCTTTAAGAGAATAAGCGAAGCCGTTGTTTTCCGCCGTACCTATAAGCGTGTTTACCGCCATCCGTCCGACTTGCATATTCAGATTTTCGGCCGTTCCGATTTTCAGTACGGCATCGAGCGTGTTGAACAAATCCGCCGTGTCGTCTGCAGAAAGATTGTTGAGCGTAAGCGCTTTATGCGTTACGGTATAAGAAAAGCCGTCATCATCCGCCTTATCCACGCGCACGACGGATGAAACGTAAAGGTTGTCCGGAATATATTTTTTAAAATATTTATACGGGAAATTACTCATATCGGCTTTAAACGGCGTAAGGTCTGTTTTCACCACAACGTTAAAGTCCGCGCTTCCGTTTTCGGCAATTTCGGAAAAATCAACCTGTACGACGGTTACGGACACGTCTTTCCCGCCGATATTCAATTTGCCGCCGGTTTGCCCGAAAAACACCGTTTGA
>CAKQXZ010000193.1 GCA_934292955.1 uncultured Clostridia bacterium | reverse complement strand
GAATAAAAACCGTTCTTAACGCATACGGTAAGAATTACACCGAAAACGGAATAGGCGTAATAGTCAGCGAATGGGGCAGCGTTTATAAAAGCGAACGCGGCTACGAAACTTACAGAAAAAAACATGCGGCATATTTTCTTAAAAACGCAACCTTAAACGGTTTGTGTACCGTCGTTTGGGATAACAATACCAGAAGTACCGAATGGACAACCGAATATTTCGGACTTCTTAATCGACACAAAGCAAGCGGCTTATATGAAAATATGACCAACCTTTCCGGCGTTAGTTATGATAACAACAATCTTTGGTTTTCGGAAGGCGTAATAGAAAGCATGTTTAACGGCTATAAAGAAGGTTTGAACATTGTTTAATTTCATATAAACGACAAAAAAGACGGGAGTAAAATTCCCGCCTTTTTTGTTGAGTATAATTTACTTGTATATAACTTCGGCTAAAATTGTTTTACCTTTTTGTATAATGGGTAATGTATCGTTTTTGCATTTTTTGCCGTCCGCATAAACGCCGGGTTCTTTTGTTTTGTCGCGCTTTGCGGTTATTTTATATGTTGCGCCGCGGTAAATTCTTGTAATTTCAAAACCGTTGATTTCGTCGGACATGCAGGGTGAAACTTGTAATCCGTCAAGCGTGGGTTTTATGCCTAAAATGTATTGCGACGCGTTTACAAACGTCCAGGCGGCCGTTCCCGTAAGCCAACTGTTTTTTGCCGAACCGAAATCCGGTGCGTCTTTTCCGGCTATCATCTGACTGAAAACATAAGGTTCTGTCTTATGTATTTCGCTTATTCCTTCAAGATGCGCGGGAGATATTTTACGATAGATTTCAAACGCTCGGTTTCCGTTGCCCATAACTGCTTCGGCACAGCTCACCCAAGGATTGTTATGACAGAATATACCCGCGTTTTCTTTATATCCGCAGGGGTAAGACGAAACTTCTCCGAGATTGGTGTGATATTCTTTGTATGCGGGCTGTAAAATAACTATTCCGTACTTTGTGTCAAGATATTTTTTCACGCTGTCAAGAGCCTTTTGCGCCTTTCCGTCGTCAACGCCTATTCCCGCCATAACACACATGCCTTGCGGTTCTATAAAGATTTTGCCGTCGTCGCACGACTTGCTTCCGACAGGCTGTTCAAAAGCGTCGTACGCGCGTACAAACCATTCTCCGTCCCAACCCGCGGTTTCTGCCACGTTTCTCATAACGGAGACTTCTTTTTCGACGCGCGCGGCTTCCTTTTCGTCAGATTTCATTCTGCAAAGTTTTGCGTATTCTTCGCCGTATTTAACGAACATTCCCGCAATAAAAACGCTTTCCGCCTTGCCGCTTTCGAAATTGGAGCAGGTCTGAAAACTTTCGCCCGGCGTTTCCGAAAAACAGTTGAGATTCAGACAGTCGTTCCAATCTGCTCTTCCTATAAGCGGCAAACCGTGCGGACCCTTGTGCGATATAGTATAGTCTATAGAACGTTTAAGGTGTTCCATAAGCGGAGCGCGGTTATCTTCGTCGTTATTGAACGGCACGCTTTCGTCAAGAATTTCTGCGTCGCCCGTTTCGCAAACATACGCATATGTGCAAGCTATAAGCCACAGCGGATCGTCGTTGAATCCGCCGCCTATATCTGCGTTGCCGCGCTTTGTAAGCGGTTGATACTGGTGCCAGGTCGAGCCGTCGGGCAGTTGTATCGAAGCAATATCGATTATTCTTTCTCTTGCTTTTTCGGGCAGGAAATGAACGTACCCGAGCATATCCTGACAAGAATCTCTGAAACCCATTCCGCGCCCGATTCCGCTTTCGTAATAACTTGCGCTTCGGCTTAAACGGTAGGTTATAAGGCATTGATACTGATTCCATACGTTGACCATACGGTCAAACTTTTTATCGCTCGAGTTTACCTGAAAGTTTGTAAGCAGACCGCCGAGTTTTTCTTTTAATTTGTTCAGTTCCGAAAGTACTGCGTTTTTATTCGAGTATTTCGTTATAATTTCGTTTGCCTTTTTTTTGTTAATAACGCCCGGTTTTTCCCATTTTTCGTCTTTCGTGTTTTCAACGTAAC
>CAKQXZ010000192.1 GCA_934292955.1 uncultured Clostridia bacterium | reverse complement strand
GAAGCGGCGTATGTCGACGGCGCATCGGAATTCCGCGTTATGTTTTCTATAATTATGCCGATGGTAGTGAACGTTATCGGAACTGTTTTTCTGATAAAGTTCATCGATTTCTGGAACGATTATCAGACCCCGCTTTTGTATATGCCGTCGTCGCCCGTACTTGCGCGCGGAATATTCAGGTTAAGTCAGGATCTTCAGGGCGAATTCGCTACCATACCGTTCAGGCTTGCGGGCTGTATGCTGCTTGCTTTGCCCGTGCTGATACTGTTTATTATTTTCAAAGACAAACTCATGAACAATATGTCGATGGGCGGAATCAAAGAATGAATTCAAGGAGCCGAAAATGGTGAGAAAAACAAATAAAATAGCGGCGGTTTTAATGTGCGCGGCGCTTTCGCTTTCGGGGGCAGTCTTCGGTATATGCGGTATGCGCCGAACTAACGCGATCGAACCCGAACTTGCAGGGCAGATATCGTTGCAGAGCATTTATGCGCTCGGAACCGAATTTACCGTGCCGCAGGCGGATATACTTGCGGACGGAAAAAAATATTCCGCCGAAACCGCCGTTCTTTTTCCTGACGGAAGTGCGTCCGGTGCGGATAAAGTCGTTCTTAGCGTAAGCGGAAAATACTATCTCGAATATCGTGCCAATACCGAAAACGGAAGAGTTTCGATTACGAAAGATTTTCTTGTTTCGGAACGTTTGTACACGACGAGCGGAACAAAGTCTTCCGCGGCGTACGGAACGACAAAAAACGCAGAGAGCAGACCCGGGATAGTTTCTGCTCTTGCTTACGGCGATAAACTGCTGTTTAATAAGGTAATAAATCTTAACGGAAAAACGACTTCCGATACGCTTGCAGAACTGTTTGTCGCACCCGAAAAGCAGGGGCTTTCCGACGCGCTTAACGTAATTTTCGTGCTTACCGATCTGTATGACAGCGAAAATTACGTTACCGTTACCTGCAAACGTCTTGACAGAGAACCTTTGCAGGCGGCATGGCAGGAAAAGAACAACTACGTTACCGCAAACGCGGTAAATCAGCCCGCTACGGGTCTTGAACTCAACGCAAACGGCGATTTTACCTGGAACGGCGGAAAATACAAACTTCATCAGAACAATTATTACGGAACGGCGGTTTCTTTCTCGATGGCGGGAATACCTATGTTTTCCGACGCCGACAATATAGGAGCCCCGGGCGATATAGCCAAACAGTCGCTTAGTTTAAGCATGGACTATGAAAAACGCCGCGTATACATGAATGATTTCATAGTTGCCGATCTTGACGATATTTCCATTTTCCCCGCAACGCAGTGGAAAGGATTTACGACGGGAGAGTGTCTGCTCAGTATTTATGCAAACGCGTATAATCAGGATAAATTCAATTTCGTTCTGACGAGCGCGGCAGGGTTGACGGGCGAAGAACTTGCGGGCGACCTTATCGTAGATAATCAGAAACCGCAGATGACCGTCGAATACGGCAGATACGAAAACATCGGCTTTCCCGACGCGGTTGCAGGCAGAAGGTTTCCGATTCCGGAAGTAACGGCGTACGACGAAACCGATCGTTATCTCGACGTAAACGTTAAAGTTTATAAAGATTATTACACCAACGGGAGAATAAATATCGACTGTAAAAACGGCGCGTTCGTTCCGCAATCGGCGGGTAGTTACACCGTAGTTTACACCGCGAGCGACCGCGCCGGCAATACGTCTGTTCTTGCTTACGATCTGGTTGCAAAAGAATGCGATACGCAATTACAGATTAAACTCGGAGATTACGAGCGATCGGGCGTTGCGGGCGTAAGACTGGAAATCGGCGTTGCAAAAATAGAAAACGCGCACGGATTTACCGATCTTACCGTTAAGGCGAAACTTAAAAACAGCGATATCGAAACCGAAATAGCAACCGACGGCGAAAACGCTTTTACGTTTACTCCGTTATATGCGGGCGAGTGGGAAATAGAGTATACCTATTCCGACTATATGCAGACTAAAACGCACTCTTATACCGTTAATATAGCCGCTTCCGAAAAGCCGTATATAGACGAAGACGTTATTCTTCCGCACTACGTTATAA
>CAKQXZ010000191.1 GCA_934292955.1 uncultured Clostridia bacterium | reverse complement strand
TAATCTCAAAATAGAAGAGTCTGCATATAACGGCAAAACGTCGGTCTTTAAGGATAACAACTTCGGAGTCGGTTCGATGGTTCAAACATTGGAAAAAGTTGCTACGCCGGCCGAAGGAATGGCTCAGGAATATACAATTACGTTAAATCTTGTTGAAGGGGATTACTTCTATCTCTGTATTCCGGTTGCTGTTCATGCGCCGTATCGCCCCGATACGTACTACACTCCGGGATATACTTCCAAATTGGCAAAAGCAGCTGATTTGCCCGAAGGTATAACGGATACCTGGGGATGGGGCGGCAATTTCCTTTGCACGAAAGCCGGAAGTTATACATTTAAGGTAGCCGTATCTACGAGCGGCGCTCTTTCGCTTTCCGTAACGGCTGCAACAAAGTAAAGTCAGATGGTTATTGGGGCGGTAAAGTAATTTGCCGTCCCAATATAACTAAATAAGGAGAAACAGATGAATAAGGCGGCTATATTACATGTTCCGAAATCTCAATATTCTTTTGCATACGGTAAGAAAGAACTCCGTATTCGTTTAAGGGCCGCAAAGTCTGAACTTGATAAAGTTGAAATTATTTATGCAGTAAAATACGACTGGTTAAAAGACAGAAAGACAAAAGTAATGCAAAATAGTTATTCGGACGCGCTCTATGATTACTATACGGTTTCGCTTGACGTGCCGGACTCGCGGATTGGTTATATATTTTTGTTGCAAAGCGGGGAGGAAAAGTATTATTATTCGGAAGAAGGTTTGACGGTTGATTATAACCACGAAAAAAGCTATTATAACTTTTTTCAATATCCTTATATCAATGAAATAGATTTACACAATAAAGTTGCGTGGTGCGATAAAAGCGTTTTTTATCAGATATTCGTAGATCGGTTCCATATCGGAAAAACGAAAAAAAATACGGATTATATAGATAAAAAGTGGGGGGAACTTCCCGAACCGAAAGGGTTTTTCGGGGGTGATATAAAAGGCATTACCGAAAAATTGGATTACTTAAATGATTTGGGTATCAATGCAATATATTTAACTCCGATTTTTCAATCACCGAGCAATCATAAATACGATACAATCGATTATGAAACGGTAGATGAAATGTTCGGCACGAATAGCGACTTAAAGGAATTGGTTGAAAACGCGCACCAAAGGGGAATTAAAATTTTATTGGACGCCGTTTTTAATCATTGCAGCTATTTATGCAAGCAGTTTCAGGATGTTTTGCTAAAAGGCAAACAGTCCGAGTATTACGATTGGTTTATCATTCATGGCGATAGACCGGACTTGGACAATATGAATTATGAATGTTTTGCGGCTTGCAACTATATGCCCAAATGGAATACCAATAACAATGAGGTGCAAAACTTTTTACTTCATATAGCGGTAAAATGGATAAAAGAGTACGGTATAGACGGGTGGCGGTTGGACGTGGCAGACGAAGTATCGCACGATTTTTGGCGGAACTTCCGAAAAGCAGTAAAGAACGAAAAGCCCGATGCAATGATAATCGGCGAAAACTGGCACGACGCTTTTCCGTGGTTGCAAGGCGATCAGTTTGATTCTATAATGAATTACTCGTTTACGAAAGCCTGTCTTGATTATTTTGCATTCGGCAAATATTCGGCAAAACAATTCTGCGATAGGTTATCGGAAATCCTGATGCGGAATACGGATCAGGTAAACGAAATGATGCTGAATCTTTTAGACAGTCACGATACGGAAAGATTTTTAACCAACGCGGGCGAAAATAAATCAAAATTGAAATGCGCTCTTGCGGTTATGTTTTTCTTTGTCGGTATGCCGTGTATCTATTACGGGACGGAAATCGGTATGAGCGGTGGATATGATCCCGATTCCCGACGGACGTTTGACTGGAATGAAAATCATTGGGATAAGGATTTATTCCAAACAATCAAGGAACTGATACAACTTCGGAAAGAAAAAATCAAAGGCAAACTTCGTATGTTTACGGAAGGCGAACTTTTTGTAATTGAAAGAGAAAAGATTTTTTTAGCCGTAAACAATACAAAAGATACGCTAAAATATGGTAAAATAATTTTAGAGCCGTATTC
>CAKQXZ010000190.1 GCA_934292955.1 uncultured Clostridia bacterium | reverse complement strand
ATGCTGAAGAGAGGCGTTACTCCGTTTATGCTTCCCGGAACTTTTTCCGATTATTATATCAACATTCTTTACAATGCCTTAGTAGCGGAATACGAAGGTCTCGATCAAATGGAACTCAATATGTCTTTCAAAGGCAACGCTACCGATTTGATTAAACTTAACAGCGACGGAACTGCGGTTGTAAAGCAAAACGGCGAACCCGTTATCGAAAGCGCAACGATCGATTATACCAACGGATACGACGTATTCCGTCAGGCGGGTAAGTATTATGCGCTCGACTTTGTAAAACGTATGGTTTCCAAAGAAGACTACTATAACGAAGACGGTTTTAATACCGCGTTCACGCAGACCGACGCTCAGGAAATGTTCCTTAAATCCGGCACCGATATGTCTGTTTCGGACGAAAAGTATGCTATGTATGTAGACGGATCCTGGTGGGAAGCCGAAGCCAACGTTGTTTTTAACAATATGGCAAAAAAGGATCAGAAATATTCAAAACAAAATCGTAAATTCGGTTGGATGTCTCTTCCGAAGGCTAACACTGCGAAACTTGCAGAAGGAAATAACGTATTCCTCGATTATCTTGAAGCAGCGGTTTGTGTAAAAGCAAATCTCGGAACGAAAAAACAGGCGGCGCTCGATTTCGTTCAGTACGCTTGCAGCAACGAAGCTCTCGATAAATTTACAGATATAACTCATGCTCTTAAGGATTTTGATTATGAAGTAAGTCCTGAAACTTATAATAAAGTAAACTACTTCACGAAAACCCTTATAAACTATAATAAAAAAGCGGAAACCTTCAGTTATTATTCCAACGCTCCGTTCTATCTCAAAAACCGAAGCGACTTGATGCCTACCAAGATTAACACTATCGGCGTACAACCCGGTACCCCCGTGACGATTTTGAAAGACGGCGTAAGCGCAAAGAGCGCAGAAGATTATTTCCTGAAGAGTTATGCATACTGGAAGAAGAGAGGTTCTGCTTTCTGGAAAGAGGTATAAAAATGGCTGAAAAAAACAGCGCCCGTTCGCGTTCGAATAAAAAACTTATATTCTACTGCGCGTTTATGGCGTATCCTGTTTTGCAATTCGTGATATTCTATCTTTTTGTAAACTTCAACTCGATTCTGTTGTCGTTTAAGAATATAGATGTATACGATTATACCAAATTTGGTTGGACTCTCGACAATTTTACGCGTTGGTTCAAAGATCCTACGATGTTTGAACAAATGATAACTGCGGCGGGGGTGTCGCTTAAGGTGTATCTGATTACTCTCGTTGTGGGCGTGCCGCTCGGATTGTTTTTTTCATATTACATATTCAAGAAACTGCCTGCATCGGGATTCTTCAGAGTTATGCTCTTTTTGCCGTCCATATTGTCAAGCATAGTTTTGGTAAGTATTTATACTTCTTTTATGAACAACGTCTTGGCAGATATACTCAAAAAACTGTTCGATATGGATCGGAAAATAGACTTTTTCAGCATTGACAGACGATTTGCGACCGTAATGTTTTATAATATTTTTATAGGTTTTGCAACTTCGGTTTTGATGTATGCCAATAAAATGTCTTCCATATCGACAGAGGTTATAGAATCGGCTCACCTGGACGGCGCAAGCGGAATTAAAGAGTTCTGGTACATCGTTTTGCCGATGTCGTTTTCAACGGTTTCCGTTTTCCTTGTAACGGGTGTCGCGGGAATATTTACTAATCAGATTAACGACTTTATTTTCTTCGGGACGACGCCGAACAACGAAACGATGACTTTGGGATATTTGCTTTACGTAAAAACCTATACGGCAAAACAGAATATAGCCGAGTACCCGCCGATTGCGTCGCTCGGACTTATGATTACGGCAGTAGCGGTACCGCTTACCTTCCTTGTTAAGCATTTACTGGATAAATACGGACCGAAGGAGGACTGAGCGTGAAAAAATTAAAACGTAAAAAGGACGTAACGAGAGAGAGAATGTCGCCATTAACGATAACGATGGCGGTAATACTCGGCTTGTATTGTGCTGTGTTGATAATATGGTTAGTTTGGGCATTCCTTACTTCACTGAAAGATCCGAACGATTTTCTCGGCAATAAATA
>CAKQXZ010000189.1 GCA_934292955.1 uncultured Clostridia bacterium | reverse complement strand
GAATAACAACTTCTTGAAAATCCGAATATCTGTGTTATCCGCGCCCGCTCGTCGGGTAAGCGGATGCCCGATATCCGGCAGATTCGAAATATTATAACGGGAGAAAAAATAAAAAAATTTCTTATAATTGCCGTGACAGCAATGCTATGTTTTTCTTCCGTTATGCCAGACAAGAATAATACGAACCGTGGTCTGACGGCGAGTTTTTGACTAATACGTCGTTACGCTCGCGGCTTATACGTCAAGTATTAACCCGTTCGCGTGCCTCGTCTTAGCCTAAAAACTCACCGTCAGACTCGCAACCGACCAAAACGCCGATATTTTCGATGATTTTTGACAAAGGCGAACGCAGACGTACTTGCCGTACTTCAAGCGAGAATTTGGCAAAAAGTGCGAAAATTGCGGCGTTTTGGCAAGGTTCGTTTTAATCTTGTCTGGCATGCGACATAGGCTTAAAAAATAGTCCTATTAGCGCAAAAATATATTAAAACTGCGAAAAAGTGTATGTTTCAATGAGATTCATACACTTTTTCTATGCCCAAATACTTATATTATGTACGTCCATAAAATTGTGTGACAACGGTGGGTAAGAATACTACGGCAATAAAAGAATACATAGCGAAGCAATCAGAAGAAGATAAATTAGGTGAACAGTTACGGATAGATTATCAGGAAAGTCCATTTAAGTAAATGCAAACGGCAGACCTCAATACCCTTGCTCAAGGGTTGCAGGAACCATAGGGTTTCACCCGTTAAAGAAAAACCCCACGTTTTACGTGGGGATGTTTATTTGGATTGTAAAACAAATATTTTTTAAGAAAAATTTTCCGAAAGGTATTGACAAGTCAAATATAAGGTGCTAAAATCTAATTATAATTTAACCGATTAAATAAATTCGTTTTCAGATGTGCCATGATAGAGATAGGTGGAAGCCGATATGTAAAAAGCGATGAGATAAAGTCAAGCTATGGTAGGCAGTCGGCTGTTTTTTGAAATAAGCATAATGAAACTGTGTGTACGCGGTTTATTAAAGACTTTATCTGTGAGAAATTTTATTGTTCAACCGATTTATTTTTGGTAAAAGTTCAGACAAAAGAGTTTGTAATAACGGAAGACGACAAAGGAAATATAAAAGGGTTATTCCTTCGGAATTTCATAATTACGAAAATCTGTTCAATGCGGACGACTTGATTTCAGCCGGCGTTTTTGTACAATTTGTACAAGAAGTCAAGCGTTTGTATGAAAAATAAATCTTTAAGGAGGGAAACTATGAGCAAAATTAAACAGAGATATGTTCTGAACCCGGTAATGGTTATAATTATCTCGTTACTGTTCGGACTGATTTCTTTGTTTGACCTGCTGCCGAAAACATCGTTTGCGCAAGCAACTACGGGATCGGACGCAGGGGTAGAAAATTACTCTTCCATGTCAACGGATGTAATTTATCAAATAGTTACAGACCGTTTCGCAGACGGAGATCCAACCAACAATCCTACCGGTGAGATTTACGATAAAAATAATTTACGTAAATATCATGGCGGCGATTGGGAAGGAATTACGCAAAAATTAAATGAGAACTACTTTACGAATTTAGGTGTCACGGCGTTATGGATTTCGTCACCCGTACGGAACAGCGATTATATCGATCCGTCAAACGGCTGCGCGCCTTATCATGGTTATTGGGGGCGAGATTTCTTTGTTCCGAATCAATACTTTGGTACGATGGAAGAGTTTGAAGAACTTGTCGATACCGCCCATTCTAAAGGCATAAAAGTTATAATCGATTTTGCTCCGAACCATACTTCTTTTGCGGTATATGACGGCGTAATCCAACCGAATGACGGTGTTCTTTACAGAAACGGCACGTATGTAAGCAGTTACAGCAACGACACGAACAATATATTCAATCATGTTTCTGATCAATGGGCTGAATTTGATACGTGGGAACATACGGTTTATGCTCCGTTGTTCGGGCTGGCAGATCTGAACCAGCAGAATGCGACGACCGATCAATACCTGAAAGATGCTATCAGAGTCTGGCTGGATGCAGGCGTTGACGGGATTCGCGTCGATGCGGTCAAACATATGTCTTCAGGTTGGCAGAAGAATTGGGTGAACA
>CAKQXZ010000188.1 GCA_934292955.1 uncultured Clostridia bacterium | reverse complement strand
TTCTCATAATAACAGAAATACACTTAACCGACATCGTTTAATTTAGAGTGTATCTCCTTAAATAGTAAAATAGAAGTACACTATTTTTAAGGAGGTTTAACGAAAATGTTAAACGATTTCGAAAAGCATTTGCGACGGGAAAACCTGTCCGAAAACACAATTTCTGCCTACTTACTGACTGTGCGTATGTACAATCAACTGTCGGGCGAAATTACAAAGCAAAACCTTTTGGCGTTCAAGGGCTACCTTATGGAAACCTACAAGCCGAAAACGGTCAACCTGCGTATTCAAGCGATAAACAAGTATCTTGAATTTCTCAAAAAAGACAAATTGCGTTTGTCTGCGGTGAAAATCCAACAAAAGAACTTTTTAGAGAACGTTATCAGCGACGCCGATTATAAGTTTTTGAAAAACAGCCTGAAAAGAGACGGCAATATGGAATGGTATTTCGTTGTTCGTTATCTTGCGGCAACGGGCGCGCGCGTAAGTGAATTGATACAAATCAAGGTGGAACACGTTTTCAAGGGTTATTTTGATTTGTATTCCAAAGGCGGAAAACTTCGGCGGCTTTACATACCCAAGACATTAAAAACGGAAACGGAAGCGTGGCTCAAAGATAAAGGTATTACAAGCGGATACCTTTTTTTGAACCGCTTCGGGGAGCGAATCACCGTGCGCGGAATTTCACAACAACTTAAAAATTACGCCAACAAATACGGATTAAACCCGAAAGTTGTTTATCCGCACTCGTTCAGACACCGTTTTGCAAAGAATTTTCTTGACAAGTATAACGACATATCTTTGCTTGCCGACCTTATGGGACACGAAAGCATTGAAACCACAAGAATTTACTTACGGAAAACAGCAAGCGAACAGCAAGAGATTGTCGATAAAATCGTAACATGGTAACGAAAACCCCCTCGGATTCGAGGGGTTTAATGTGTTCTTTACTGTTATTATGAGAAGATCTGTAAAAATGAGCCGGTTTTGTTAGAAAATTTGCCTTTCGATATACCTGATAGTTGGTGTTGGGCAAGACTTGGAGATATAGGTGATTGGGGCGCTGGGGCAACACCGCCAAGAGGAAATTTGGAATATTACGGTGGAAATATTCCTTGGGTAAAAACGGGCGAACTTAATGATGATTATATTTTTTTAAGTGTAGAAACTGTTTCGTCAAAGGCATTGCAAGAATGTTCACTTCGATATAATAAAATCGGAGATATTTTGATTGCAATGTATGGTGCTACTATAGGAAAGTTGGGAATTGCCGGTGTTAAATTGACAACAAACCAAGCTTGCTGTGCATGTACTCCATATGAAGGTGTTTACAACATATACTTGTTCTATTATTTGAAGGAAGAAAAAGATAGATTTACAAAATTAGGAACAGGCGGTGCGCAACCCAACATTTCGAGAGAGAAAATAATCAACTATCTTATTCCTATACCGCCATATAACGAACAACTCCGTATTTGCGAGCAAGTAAAAAATATCTTTAACACGATGAAAGGCGAGAATTAAATCTCGCCTTTCATGTTATCAAAAATTATGCTTATTTTATTGAGAATTTGCCGTTGCTCATTCAATGGAGGAACAGGGAAAATTATTCTGCCTAAGGCTTTTGTCGATAATCCTTGAATTCCGATACCTTTTCCGCCTATGATACCCAATTGCTTATACAGATAAAACACATAGTAATAAAACTGTATTTCGACATAAGAAAACGCCCTTAATTTGTGAATATGGTTTTGAATACACATAGGGACATCATAATTCCAAATAGCCGCTCTACCAATATCGCCACCTTCACACACAAGCAAATCGCCCCGGTGTATCGAACATTTTTCAACTTCGTCATCTGTAAAAAGCATCTGTTTCAAGGAATCCAACTTGAAATGCCCCCAATACAAATTTGAAGTCGTAATATAGTTTTTTAGAAAACCTTTTGTATTTGAAGAATTCAAAGCCTTCCCGGTATTATGCTGAAAAATTTCATCGATCCGTGCCCAACTCCACGAATCGGGAATATCAAACGGTATTTCATCGGTGATATTTTTAGTCGCCGAGCCGACCTTCTCATAATAACAGTTATCATCTCCCTTGAAGATGTAACTTTCAACGTATTTCTTACCTAATTTTGCTTTTCTTTCGG
>CAKQXZ010000187.1 GCA_934292955.1 uncultured Clostridia bacterium | reverse complement strand
AAGGGGACGGAGAAAGACAGAGATAACGACCTTGCAAAAGAAAATGCTAATTTCGAGAATGAAAAAGAACTTGATCTGGTAATCGGCAGGTTGTTTGTGGGGTTGGGGATATCGCCGCATATCAAAGGATTCAACTATCTTCGAAGTGCAATTATAATGCTGATAAAAGAACCGGGATTGATAGGAGCGGTGACGAAGGAATTATATCCGAGAATAGGCAAGAAGTACGACACGACGGCAAACAAAGTTGAACGCGCGATACGTCATGCAATCGAAGTATCCTGGAACAGGGGAAGGACATCTGTGTTTAACGAAATGTTGGGTGTAGAAGCGTTCACGGCTAACGAAAAGCCTACCAATTCCGAGTTTATGGCACTGATTGCAGACAGGCTTATGTTGCAGAATTATATACTTTACTAAAACCGTATTGCAATAAACAATAAACATTATTATATCATAAAAAACATAACAAGAAAACATAATAAAAAGCGTGGAACCTTTAACGGCGCCACGTTTTTTTATGCGTGTCAAAAAAATTTAGCAAAAGTAAAAGATTTTACTGCTCCGGTTCGGGTTTTGCATGGCTGCGGAACTGCGAAGGCGTAATACCGTATCGTTTCTTAAAAATACGCGAAAAATAGTTGTTGTCCGAAATACCCACCATTTCGGCGACTTTGCTTACCGAATGAGTGCTTAAAAGTTCTTTTGCCTTATTCAGCCGCGTTTCGTTGACGAATTCCATAACGCTTAAACCGCTTTCGGTCTTAAACAGCGTAAAAAGTGCCGAACGGCTGTAATGAAATTCTTTGCATAAAAGGTCGACGGAGAGTTGTTCGGCGTAATTTTTTTCTATATAGGCGACGATTGTTTTGAACGATGAGCGGTGATTTATGCGAATGTCGTTGTTCAGAATAGTGTATTGCACAACCCATGAAAGAATTTTGGCGTAAGACGAAACCACGTTTATGGGCGTTTCGGTGAATTGCGAAAGCAGCGTTTTTTCGTATTCGGTGGGATTATTTTTTTCAAGAAAACGTTTTTTATCGGTCAGGATTTGTCCGAGTAAAAAATACCCGAGCGTTTCGCCGTTAAACTTAATCGGCTGAACGGCTTCGGTCAGGTGATAGTGGCATTCGTAAATATACAGTTCGCCTTGTTCTTTCGCTCTTAAAAAAGAAGTTTTATCGCATTCTTTGCATTTGTTGTAAAACGCCTTGTCGCGCTGTTTGAACGAGCAAAGCGCGCAGTTGTCGCCGGGAATGCCGATAACGGGCACGTTATAATCTTCAAGAAAGGATATTCTTATGCCCGTAACGTTGTTGAACTCGGTTAAAATTTCTATCAATTTCTCTTTGTCGTAAAGCAGTTCCATACCGCGATTATACGCCCGATTTATAGCAAAATCAAGCAATATGAGAATAAAAGTTCAAAAATAAAAACTTTTGTGCTATAAAAAGGACTTTTGTCTATTGAATAAAAATTTTTAAGCGGTAAAATATCGGTGTAAACGTAATTGTCGGGGTGCGTCGGTATATCCGGTCGCTCGGGCGGACGTTTTTTGCAGGAGAAAAATATGGAACCTATACAAGTGGTTATAGCGGGACTGGGTCCCCGCGGACTTAATACTTACGGAAACTATCAGAATTTGTTTCCCGAAAACATGAAAGTGGTGGGGGCTGCGGACATAGACGAAGAAAAGTTGAAACTTGCCCAAAAAAGTCTTTCGATCGACCCCGACAAATGCTTTCACAGTGCTGAAGAGATGTTTTCCGTTCCCAAGTTTGCGCAGGTAGCCGTTATCGCCACGCAGGATTCGCAACACATAACGCATGCGATTATGGCGATGAAGCATGGGTACGATTTGCTTTTGGAAAAGCCCATTGCCAACAAACTGGAAGATTGTCTTGCCATAATGAACGAAGCGTTAAGGCTTAAAAGGCATGTTGCGGTTTGTCATGTGTTGCGCTACACGACCTTTTATAAAACTATAAAAACGATAATCGACAGCGGCAAGATAGGCAAAATCGCGAGTATCGACGCAAACGAGAACGTAGGTTACTGGCATCAGGCTCATTCGTTTGTCCGCGGGAACTGGAGAAACGCAGAACTTTCAAGCCCGATGATATTGCAAAAGTGCTGTCACGACCTTGATATATTCAACTTTT
>CAKQXZ010000186.1 GCA_934292955.1 uncultured Clostridia bacterium | reverse complement strand
GTGCCGTAAAGGTCGTTATCGATGGTCTTGGGAACGCCGATTACGTTGCAATCCCAACCCGATTTCTGCATGTATTTGGAGATCTTGTTGCAGGTATCCATACTGTCGTTTCCGCCGTTGTAGAAGAAATAACGTATGTTGTATTTTTTGAATACTTCGACTATTCTCTTGTAGTCGGTATCGTCGACGGAAGCGTCTTTGAGTTTGTATCTTACCGAACCAAGAGCAGACGACGGGGTGTACTTAAGAAGTTCGAGTTCTTTACGATCTTCTTTGCCGATATCGTAGAACTGTTCGTTAAGCACGCCTTTGATTCCGTGCGCCGCACCGTAAACCGCGGTAATGTTCTTCTGATCGAGTGCTTCGAGAAATACGCCCGCAGCGCTTGCGTTGATAACCGAAGTAGGTCCGCCGGACTGCGCAAACATGCATGCGCCAACTAAATTTTTCATAAATGTTTATCCTCCGTGGGAATTTTTATCCCGTAATGATTTCGTATTGAGATTGATATTTATAAATGTTTCGTAAAGTATTTTTTGCCCTTTGATTTTGTTAAAACGTGGGGCTATAGGTCGATTATTGCCGTATTTTACTTGATTTAAGCCGAAAACGCTGCGCTTAAATTATAAGACTTATAAAGCGCGCGGGGTATAACCGATTATAAACTGAGAACGTGAGCGATGTCGTAAAGTTCTTTATCGAAGGTACGCGGCATCTCTAACGCTTCGGTGATATCTACGTCGATAATCTGATTGTTCTTTACGCCGATAACTCTGTTGGTCTGTTTGGCAAGAATAAGATCGATTGCGCGGACTGCGAATTTTGCGGCAAGCACACGGTCGCTCATAGTGGGGGAGCCGCCGCGCTGGATGTGCCCGAGCGTGGTGGTCTTAACCGAAATACCCGTTTTTTCTTTGATACGGGCGCAAATTTCGTCTTTATTGCCCGCACCTTCGGCAAGAATAATCATGTTGGAAGTTTTTCCGCGTTTCTGGCTGAAACGAATGGAAGAAGCTATTTCGTCTATATCGTATGGAACTTCGGGAACGAGAACGTATTCCGCGCCGCCCGCAACCGCCGCATACAAAGCGATATCGCCGCAGTTTCTGCCCATAACTTCGAGCAGGCTTACGCGGTCGTGCGAACCCATAGTATCGCGCAGGGCGTTGATTGCCCACAAAACGGTGTTGACAGACGTGTCGAACCCTAAAGTGTAATCGGTGTAAGCAAGGTCGTTGTCTATGGTTCCGGGGATGCCGACTACGTTTATGCCGCAGTTATCGGAAAGTGCGCGCGCTCCGCGGAAAGAACCGTCGCCGCCGATGACGACAAGACTGTCTACCCCGTAGGCTCTGAGCGTTTCCGCCGCTTGTTTCTGATATTCTTCGTCGGTAAATTCGGGGCAACGGGCGGTATGAAGTATCGTGCCGCCGCGCTGGATTATGCCTGAAACCGAACGGCTTGACAACAGATTGAGATCGTTTTCTATAAGTCCGCGGTATCCGCGTTCTACGCCGTAAACGTCTACGTCTTTATATATTGCGTATCTGACGCAGGCGCGAATACAGGCGTTCATTCCCGGCGCGTCGCCGCCGCTTGTCAATAATGCTATTTTGGGCATATTTTCTTCTCCTGTACGTTGGATTTGTGTTTTTGTAATGAGATACGGAGGTGGAAACCTTTCCGTACCACTTTGTATTATATCAAATTGAAACGCAAATATCTACCGTTTGCAACCCGATTTTTTTATTTTTCGCTATGTAGTTAAAAATACAGCCGCCTGTTAATTTCGTCGGAGGCTGTATCAGTAGGGTGCTTTTGACTTAAAATAATTCGTCTATTTTTTCGGATAAAATTTTTCTATCCCACAGATCGACTTTATTTTCTTCAGCCAAAGTTTGTGCGCTATCGGTAAAATAATTATTCGTAACGACGATGGCTCTATCTGCGTTGTAATGTTTCATTCCTGCTACGGCTTCCATTATGGCATAGTTTCCGACGGATTTATTATACCTTTTTGCCTGAATTGCGATAGTAGAACTGCCTTTTTTTGCTACTATATCTACTCCTTGATCGCCTGTTTCCGGAGTTAATGTTGTTTCAAAACCATAGGAAACAAATATTTCGTTTACAAATCGTTCAAATTCTTTCCCTGACATAATGTCAATGTT
>CAKQXZ010000185.1 GCA_934292955.1 uncultured Clostridia bacterium | reverse complement strand
CCCGACGGAAGATATAGACGAGTTTTTCTACCTTTCCGACGGCAACGATGTAGCAGACAAAACCACGACGCAACTTCTCGTGGAGAAATTGATGAATTCTCTTGCTCCGCCTATCGTAAAGCAAATGATTTATATGAAATATTTTTTGGATATGACTGTGCGCGAAATAGCAAAGGAAATAGGAAAATCGAAGTCATATGTCGCGAAAGAAATCGCAAAAGCCGAAGAATTTATGAAAACTTTGCTTTAACGGTGGACAAACCGAATGTTTTAATTGTTTTAAGAGTAAGAGGTGCTTTATGAAAGAAAAAAACAAAAAAGACGAGCGGCTCGACGCCCTGTTTTCGGAATATGCGCAGAATGAAAAAATGCCGTCCGTAAACATAACGCAAGCAGCTAAAGAATATATGAACAAGGAACGGGAAACCGAACAAGTTGCCGTTCCCGTTACCGTAACGGCAAGCGAAAACGGTTCCGATCGTCCGGTGAACGGTTCTCGCAATAATAAAGCGTTATACATTGCGGCAATCGGATTATTTTTAGTCTTAGCAGCATTGATATGCTATTTTGCATTAAAAAAACCTGACGGAGTTGAATTTCTTATGGGGTTATCCCCAGTTTCGTCGGAGCAAATTACAGAAGTCAACGCAGATTATTCGGAAAAAGACTTCCTGCCGTTCGTGAAATCTTCCGCCGTAACCGAGTATAAGGAATATATTCTGAACGAAGCGGTCAGCTATTATGAAAAAGGCGATACCGCCGCTTATTATATTTCATATAATTCAAGCGAAAATATTGAAATTTCCGTCTATGTAGAAGCAGACGGTCTTTATCTGACAACCCTTGACGAATACAAGCAAATAACGACAGAAAAAGAATTAGAGGGAATTATATTTCACTTCAGTCAGGGAAAAAACAATTCTTTATGTTATTTTAATTATAATAATTTCGGATACAACATAAAAATCGATACGACCGACCGAAGCGTTGCGAACGGTATTCTGACTTTTATATCCGACAGTTTCAAAAATTAAATTAAAAATCCATCCGGATTCGTGGACAAAACCCCGTTTTCCTTTGTTTATATTATGAAAACAAGAGGAAACGGGGTTTTCTATGAATAAGATGATGTTAATCTTTTTTATTGTACTTATTTGCGCCATGGCGATTTATTATCTTATTTCGTTAAGATACAGGTGGATAGTTTTACTTGTCGCGAGCGTTACTTTTTATGCGATAATAAGCACTTATCTTACTCCTTTTATCTGTCTTACGGCTGTAAGCGTCTGGCTGTGCGCGGCGTATATTCAAAGACAGAACGATTCTTCCGCTGATGTAAAAACGACAAAGAAAAAGAACAAGACGGCAATGCTTTTAACAATATTGCTTAACGTCGGAATTATTGCTTTTTTGAAATTTTATTCTCCTTTTACCGCTCTGCTTAATTCTGTTTTCGAAAAAATAAACTTTGACGCGCAGATTCCTTCGCTGAAATTGATTCTACCGCTCGGAATTTCATTTTACACTTTGCAGGCGATAGGGTATCTTATCGACGTTTACAGAAAAAAAATCGTAGCCGAAAAGAACTTTTTTAAGGTCGCTTTATTTTTATGTTTTTTTCCGCAAATTCTCGAAGGGCCTATCGCGAAATACGATCAGACGGCGGCTCAATTGTACGAGGGGCATAAATTCGATTATAAAACGGTCGCGTTCGGAGCGCAGCGAATTCTGTGGGGCTTGTTCAAAAAAATGATTGTTGCCGACAGATTATACTTACTTGTAAAAACCATCTCCGACAAACCGTCCGAATATGCCGGAATCGCAAGTTTATTGTTGATTTTGTTTTATACGTTACAACTCTATGCCGATTTTTCAGGTTTTATCGATATCGCCATAGGGAGCGCGGAAATGTTCGGAATAAAACTTCCCGAAAACTTTCGCCAACCGTTTTTTGCAAAAAGCGCGCAGGAATTCTGGCAACGCTGGCATATCTCTCTCGGCGTATGGCTTAAAGAGTACGTCTTTTATACCGTCGCTTTATCACCGAGGTTAATGAAATTTTGCGGCAAATTAAAGAAACGGCATAAAAATCATTTTACTAAAATTTTGCCGACCCTTGTTTCACTCTTCTTTGTGTGGCTATGCAACGGATTGTGGCACGGCGCGAAATGGAATTATATCGTTTACGGAATGTATTATTTCGTAATCATATCCTCGGGTATGATT
>CAKQXZ010000184.1 GCA_934292955.1 uncultured Clostridia bacterium | reverse complement strand
TTCTCGGCAAGTTGCTTGTATTTTTTTATTTTATCGTTCATAGTGTCCATATTACCTTTTTACTGATCAGTTAATGATTTAGCGATTTTATGTAATTATACCACTCATCGACAACATCTAAATACGGTTTACCCTCTATTACAATTTGAGTATTCATATTGATCTGCCAAACATAATTAGTGCCATAAACTCTTGCGATATAATATGCCAAACTATCAGTTTGCACACGGTGTATAAAAGTCGTTCCTTTTTCGGTATAAATTGCCGAAAAACAATCGGCAAATAACCAAAAATCAAAATTATCAACCGTCGGTGTTTTGACTTTGTATTTTTTATACAATGTCAAAGTTTGCAAATATGTTTCTTTTTCTTTTACCTCTTTGTTATAAGGAAAATTCTTTGCTTGCCCCGTAAACAGATAATACCACATTGCCATAGCATACTTTGATGTGCTTGCGTGCATTTCGGGTATCACTTCACGCGCATAACCGCTTTTCCCAAGATAAAATAATATATGATGAATATATTCGTGCGAAAAAGAACCGACAGAATACATATTGATATAATCGCTGTACGCATACCCCGTAATACCTGTAGATTTCAAGCCGTCGTCTAAATATACGTTTATGTCATACATATCGCTTATGTGGAACACTTCGTCGCTTTCTTTTGTTGTTTTTGCATTATCCTTTAACCAATCGGTTAAAACACTGTATTTTGTAGAAAAAACATCGACAGGCAATATTATGTCGTTATATTCTCTGTTGATATAATAGGTGAAACAGCCTTGTTTAACTTTATATTCGTATTCCGTTGAATACGGTTCAAACGAATATTCAGGCAGACAAACACCATAGTTCCCCGATAAGAATGAATTAAAATCGTCTTTACTCATAGAAAGAATGTCGGTATACGTTTTATTTTCGGATAACAAATCTTCTATAAGGCGTGTCGCAAAACTGAATGCGATTTTTCGTTCGTTATCTGCAAGATTGTCGATTTCATACAAAGGAAATTGTAAGTCGGCATATATAGAGTTTTTATTGATAACGGATAAAGGAAATTTTTCGCAAAGCGACGAATTTGTCAGTAACACAGAAATACCCGCATAAACACCAAACGGCAAATCACTTTCCATATTTTGCGAATATAAAAGCCAACTTACAATTTCTTCATAAGATGTTTTTGACGGTAATGAAACGCACAATCCTAACGTTTCGTTAGTCCAACAATTAGAAACAAAATTATCGCTTACAATAATGGTAAAATCTGTTTTCAGCAAGGTATTACTTTTTATCAAAGAATATGCGTCAATCGAGTTTTCTATTAAAAAGTCTACTATTTTATTGTCTTTAATGTCTGAACCGAGATAAATTTCAATACTCTCTTTACGATATACTTTGTCAAAATCAACTTCCATTGAAGTGTTTAAGTCTTTAACCTTCAATTCACAACTATCCGCCAAATATTTGGGTTCGTAGTGCTTTTTTGTACAACAAACTAACATTGTGGTAGACAGAATAAGCAAAACAACAACTAACGATATTACTACAACACGTTTCTTTGTAGTTGTAATTTTTCCTGTATGCTCTGTTTCTCGCTTTAACAAGTTAAACCTCATTTTACATCTCCCATTATTACAACGTTGCAAACGGTTTAGACGATATAAGTTTGTAATCGTCGTCGTGCGTGTAAAACTGTTCCATAAGCCAATAAATACCGTTGGCTTTCTTCCTGAGTTTCTTTGTAAGCAACTCTCTTGTTATCGGCATTACCTGAAATATACTGATGTATTTATGTTCGGACACATAGCATTTTACGATACTCGGCGTTTTGAATATTTCGGGTAATAAGAGTACCGTCCCGCAGTATTTCCCGTCGATTCCCATATCTATCGTGTCCGAAACGGTTATGTTATCTTTTTCGTTGAATGCGTATTCCGCAGTTGCCCAAAGAAGCGAGTTTAACGATAGCCAGTCCGTCGACGCGTCTTCGTCGTCCGAAGGATTACGAATATCGACGTCGGGCGAAATAAGCATCATATATTCGTTGCGGCGATTCGCCTTCCTTCCCCAACCAATTTCACGCTCGGGCATCAGATAATCGCTTGCGCCGATTGTACACAGTTTCCAAAACGGCATTTCGTTCGTCGGTTTAAAAACAAGCGTCGTTATCGGCTTCATATCCGTCGGCAGGACGTTCTTTTTAAGTTTCAGACTGAAAATCGGCTCTTC
>CAKQXZ010000183.1 GCA_934292955.1 uncultured Clostridia bacterium | reverse complement strand
TTCGCCGTTAAACTTGACGCCTACAAGCGTTCCGTAATCGTTACCGAGATCTATTTCGATATTATCGGTAGCGCCGATAACCTGTTCCGCAAGCGTCTTTGTCGTATCCGCAACTTTAAGATCGACAACAAAACGATTGCCGTTGTCGGTTATTTCTATCTCGTTTACGACGTCTTTGTTGTAGGTAAGATTATCTATAGGATAGTCCGTGGGAGCCATAGCGGGATCGCCTTCGCCGTCAAGTCTACCCCAATAAGTTATTTCCTTTGCGTTTACCACAAAGTTTTCACAAGTAATGATAGCGCCATTGTCATCAGCCGCGCCGGAACGTTTAATCCACCAGCCAAACAATGCGGAAATCGTGCTGCCGCTTGCATTTACGGTAAAGTTTTTATAAACGTTTTTATTTGCGTAAGCGCCGCAAATAAAGCCGCGACCTTCCAAAGTTCCGTTACCGGGATCAACTAAAGAACCGGTAAGAGAAGTTTTACTTACGTTTATAGTTATATTATCAAATGTGACATGCGCAAGACTATGACCGAAAATATTGGCGCGTACAACACCGTTATCGTGCCACACATCATCAACGACAAGGTTTTTAATCGTCGTTTTAATTGTGTTTTCGTCGCTTGCAATCGGGAATAATCCGAACGGGTTAGCGGTGTTAAAGTTTTTGAGAGTATATCCTCTGCCATCAAAAACACCGGCGAACCCCAATTTTCCATCAATATAGTTTGACTTGATAGCAAGACTATATGATCCGTCATCGCTTTCTATATAAGGATCACGAAGCGCCTCATGGTTAAAATCCAAATCTCCTGCAAGTGTAAAATAGCCATATATACCGCTGTTTTCTTTCGTATTCACGGATACAGGATCTCTTAAAACGGTATTCCATTCATCTATGCTTGAAATAACTCGCGTTGCAACCGTAACATGAAGCGTGAGTTTATAAACTCCGTCATTACATTCAACAACGCATAATATAGTTTGTTCGCCGACATCTTCCGTGGTAAACGTATCTTTCGGAAGAGTCAGCACACCGTCCGCGAGCGTTACGCCTTCAACTTCAAATCTGCCGAACTTAGCCGACAACAATTTTCCGTTATATGCCTCGCCGAGATTTACCGTGAAGTTCTCCGCGCCGATTTCCTGATTTTCGATAAGAACGTTGGTCTCTTTAACCTTAAGGTCGATTTCGAACGTTTTTCTTTCCGCTTCGGTTTCGCTGTTTACCTTATAAAGATCTTTAGCAACTATCTCAATACTTTCGCCGCATTCGCAAGCATAAGAATCTCCTTTCAGGACAAACTTGTGTTCGCTTTCCACTCTCGCTTCGCAGTCTTCGCACACCTTCCAATGTTTATCGGCATCGTGACCGGCATATTCGCCAAGCGTGTGCGCCTGATTTTCAATAACGTGCGTCGCGTCGTTTTTGCAAACGCCGTTGTGCGTGCCGTCGCCGTTGTCGGTATAAACATAATCGTGATTTTTTGCAGGAATGTCTTCTTCGACTTTGTATTTGCAAACCGAACATTCTTTATGTTTTTTACCTTTTTCCGTGCAAGTTTCCGCCTCGTCGGTCACCCATTCGCCGAACGTGTGATCTGCAACGTCAACTTTTTCATTGTCTTCTGCGCAAACCTTCCAGTGTTGACTTGCATCCGATTGCCATTCTCCGCTTGCAACGTGTTCATGCGTACTCTGACTTTGATCGCCACCGTCGCTAAAATCACAAGCAACGGCAAACGAGCATGCAATTGCAATGATTAAAACCATAAAAAGTGTTCTCAATAGAGTTTTTCTCATATTCCCTCCATAAATCATGGTATATTATTATGCCAAAACTCCTATTTGGCACATAAATTGTATCATGCAACCCACTATATGTAAATATTCTTTTCTACTATTTTTTACGAATTTCTATTATTTATTCCGCGCAGCGTTTTTTTCGTTTACTAACAAAGAATAATGTTTTACAATAAGTAATACTGGTTGAGCCGGATTTTACGATAGTTGGGGTTAGTGTCTTATGGTAACGGATTTTAAGCGATATTACGAGTTTGACGATAACGCAGGCGAAGTGATTTTTCACCGCCACGATACGCCGTCGCCCTGGATGAACTACCTTACGAACGGTATGTTTTTCACTATGATTTCGCAGGCGGGCGGATCTTTAAGTTGGTATAAATCGCCCGAAATATGGCGTATAGGCAGATATAATTTTTACAATCTGCC
>CAKQXZ010000182.1 GCA_934292955.1 uncultured Clostridia bacterium | reverse complement strand
ATTCAATATAGGCCATTTTATTCGTTTCCTGACAGAACCTTCACATCCTGGCCATTATAGGAAATAACGTCACCGCCATAAACCTTGCGGCCTCTTCGGGTGTCCACCTCTCCATTTACTTTTACAAGTCCGTCGCTTATCACATATTTTGCTTCAACGCCGTCTGAAACAAGGTCGGCAAGCTTCAGCGCCTGTCCCAGCTTGATAAATTCATCTCTGATTCTGATTTCCAATTTTTTGCCTCCACTCTTCTGGCAGATTATAACTGCTGTTCATACTTCCAAGCCCCAATCTGCCATCCTTCTTCACTTCCGTTACTCTTCCAATTATCATCTACGCTTCATACTTTAGCCAGCAACAATTATCTGGCCTGGTTCTGATTTATATTAACCGGAAGGATCAGATAGGTGTAAGTTTCCTCTTCATCCCTGATAAAGCAAGGTGCTTTCGGGTTTACCAGGTAAATGTCAATGGTTTCATCATCAATAACCTTCAGTGCATCGATCAGGAACTTTGGATTAAATCCGATCAGGATATCTTTTCCCTCTTTCTCAATGTCAATATCCTCATTCATGGAACCCATTGCAGAATCAATCTTCAGCTCCATACTGTCATCTGTAATGTGGATAATGATCGGTTTCTTATCCCCTTCTCTTACAAGAAGTGTGGCACGGTCGATACAATCCAGGAATTCTTTTTTGTTAATGGAAAGCTTGGTTTCGTAATCGCTGGAAAGCATCTGGTCAATACGGAAATATTCGCCTTCGATCAGACGGGAAACTACCATAGTCTGGTCAAATTCAAATAAAATATGATTATTGGTAAAGAAAATGCTGACTACATCATCCATTTCTCCGGATAAAATCTTACTGATCTCGTTAAGAGTCTTACCTGGAACCACAACCTTGCGGTCTGAATAGTCTTTCTTCAGAGGCATTTTACGGATAGCAATGCGGTGTCCATCCAGGGAGACAATTTTCAGACAATTATCCTTAATTTCAAACAGCTCACCGGTCATTAATTTGTTGTTATCGTTGACTGCAATTGAGAATATTGTCTGATAAATCATATTCTTTAATGTATATTGAGAAATAGTTAATGGCTCATCTCTTTCAATCATAGGAAGATATGCAAAATCTTCTCCTGATTTTCCAGGAATATTGAATTTTGCTTTCTCACAGGTGATAGTTGCAGCGAATTTTTCATCAGTTTTAATGGTAACATCGTTGTCTGGAAGTCTTCGGATAATTTCATAGAAGATCTTTGCATTCAGGGCAACCCTTCCTTTTTCTTCTATAGTACCATCAACAATGGTTTCGATTCCAAGTTCCATGTCATTGGTAGTAAATTTGATCTGGTTGGTTGTTGCATCAATCAGAATACATTCCAGAATTGGCATTGTTGTTTTGGATGGTACAGCTTTTAAGGAAATACTGACGCTCTTCAACAAGTTACTTTTGGAGCAAATGATTTTCATAATGTGTATAACTTCCTTTCTGGAGAAAATGGGTTTTTCATTAAATATATTTAAGAAGATATCCGCAGTATCCGCCGTAGGGGATGTGAATATGTGAAAAACTCACTTCCGCCCAGTGAATAAAAGGGTTTCGGATATGGATAACTTCGTGTAAAACTATTGGTTTAGGGTGTGAATAACCTGTGTAAAACCACATGGCCGATTTGGACGATGAAAGTTATTCACATTAATACACATAATGTCAACATCTTATACACATGAAATGTGGAAAAAATGTGTTAAGTTTGTGGATTAATTTTTTTCTTTAAGGTATCGATGGTGCTCTGCAGCTGTTCGTTGGTCTGGAGCTCCTTTTCAATCTTTTCTACGCCGTGCATAACTGTGGTATGGTCACGATTTCCAAGATACTGGCCTACATTTTTCAGCGGGATCGCCAGAATTTCACGGCAAAGATACATAGCGACCTGTCTTGGCATTACGATCTTGGAACTTCTCTTATTTCCGCAAAGATCTGCAGTACTTACATTAAAGTGCTCTGCTACCATAGAAATAATGTAGTCGGCAGTGATCTGTTTGTTCTCATTGGGTGCGATGATATCCTTCAGGGCCTGCTCTGCAAGTTCCAGGGTAACCTCTTTTTTCTCAAGCTTTGCGTAAGCAACTACCTTATTAAAGGCACCTTCCAGTTCACGGATGTTGGATTTGATGTTATTGGCAATATATTTGATAACATCTTCGCTTACATTATAGCCGTCCATGTCTTCTTTCTTATGAAGAATGGCCATTCGGGTCTCGTAATCCGG
>CAKQXZ010000181.1 GCA_934292955.1 uncultured Clostridia bacterium | reverse complement strand
GGGTTTTTGGTATAAATGGGAAAAACTTTATTAAAACAATGTTAAAACTATCAGAAACAAAAAAAGAAATAAATGTATTAGGGAAAACAGGTTCTGGAAATAAATCAACAGGTTGGAAAGGAACAGGAAAAATCACAATATACAAAAATACATCAATATTTGATGAACTAATGGAAAGATACAAAAATACAGGAGAAGATGTATATTTTGATATACAAGTCTCAAATGAGGATCCTACATCTGCAGCTGGAATTTGTACAATGGTATTTATGGGATGTAATGTAGATGGTGGAGTGTTAGCTTCATTTGATGTAGATGGAGACTTTTTAGAACAAGAAATAGACTTCACATTTGAAGATTTTTCAAATCCAACAAAATTTACACAATTAGCAGGAATGCAATAAGAATAAAATAAAATATAGTTAATGAAAGGAAAGATAAGATATGAGTTTAGAAAGTTTTATGTTGAAAGATGAAGTGAAAGAAATTGAATATGTTGCTTCTAATAGATTTAAAGATAAAGAGGGAAAAGTAGAAAAATGGAAATTAAAAACAATTACTGCAGATGAAAATGACTCAATAAGAAAACAATGTTATAAACAAGTACAAGTAGGAAAAAGAATGAAACAAGAATTTGATACAGTAAAGTATTTGGAATTATTAGCAGATAAATGTATTGTTTATCCCGATTTACACAATGTTGAATTGCAAAATTTCTATAATGAAATGGACTCAATAAAATTATTGAAAAAACATTTACTAAATCCAGGAGAATATGACGATTTAATGCAAGAAATACAAGAAATAAATGGATATAGTTTAGATGATGCGGTTGAAGAAGCAAAAAACTAATTAAAGAAGGCGATAGTGATGCTGTATATGCACACTTTTGCCTTCAAAAACTTCATAGATTTCCGCATGAATTTCTAAATCTTCCGTTTAAAGAAAAGGCTTTTGTTATTGCATCTACTCAAATAAGAGTGGAAAATGAAAAAGAAGAAGCCAAAAAAATTAAGAAGAAATAATCTTATTTTTCTAAAAGGAGGAAAATATGGCTACTATAAAAAGTTCAATAGTGGTACAAGATATGGCTTCCTCTGTATTTGCAAAAATACATTCTAATGTAAATAAAACAACTGCAGGATTTAAGAATTTGAATAGCGAAATGTCAAATGCTCCAACAAAAGCAATAAATAATGCCGAAAAATTAAATGCATCAGCAGTAAAAACAGAACTTGCATATCAAGCAGAATTACAGGTTTTAAGACAAGTTGAATCTCAAACCAAAAAAATTATTGCGGCGGAAGGAACACAAAGTGCTAAAGCACAGGATCTAATATCTAGTGTGATTGAACAGAGAAAATTGGTAGAAGGATTAAAGAAAGATTATGATAATGTTTCTAGTAGTATAAAAAGCTCTCAAAATAGTCAAGAAAGTTTTAACAATAGTGTAAGAAAAACACAAGCAAACCAAGAAAGACTAAATAATAGTATAAAGAATTCACAAGAAAATCAAGATAAATTTAGTAATAGTATAAATACATCATATAGCAATGGAAATAAACTCCTTTCTACTATTAAGAATATTGCATTAGCTGTTGGTGGAATATCTGCAATAAAAGGATTATTTAATTTGTCAGATGAAATGACCAATAATAAGGCAAGACTAAATTTAATAGTAGATGATGGTGGAAGTGTAGAAGCATTACAAAATAAAATCTTTGTATCTGCTATGAATGCAAGAGCATCATATCAAACTACAACAGATATTATTACAAAGCTAGGTTTGCAAGCTGGTAAGGCATTTAAAGGAAATGATGAGTTAATTGCATTTGCTGAACAATTAAATAAAACATTTGTAATATCTGGAACAGAGGCTACAGGAATCGAATCTACAATGTATAATCTAACGCAAGCACTATCAACGGGAGTATTGAGAGGACAAGATTTAAATGCAGTATTTTCAAATGCTCCGCAAATAGTTCAAAATATTGCAGATTATTTAAATGTTCCAATTGGTAAAATTCGTGATATGGCAGCAGATGGAAAAATTAGTGCACAAATTGTTAAAAATGCTATGCTAAAAGCTGCAGATGAAACAAATGCAAAATTCAATAAAATGCCAATGACTTGGAATCAAGTTTTTACTAAAATGAAAAATATTGCAATAAAAGCATTGGATCCGGTACTTAATAAAATAAATGCATTAGCAAATAATCAACAAGTACAAGAAATGTTTAATATGTTTATAAACGGGGCTAGTTTAGCAGCACAGGCAATATTAAACTTAATAGAAGGTATATCGTGGTTGTTAAGTGTATTAGAACCGGTAGCACCAGTTATACTTGGATTAGTAG
>CAKQXZ010000180.1 GCA_934292955.1 uncultured Clostridia bacterium | reverse complement strand
ATAAATATCTTCGTTCGGGCGATGGAAAACGCCTTCGTAATGAATAGGTCTTCCGTCGCGTTGCGCTTTTAACCATTCGGCGCATTTTTCAAAATTTATGCCGTAACCGCTTTCGTTTCCGAGTGACCACATTATGACCGAGCACCGGTTTTTATCACGCGAATACAGCTTTTTAATTCTGTATAAAAATTCACTTTCCCAAGCGGGATTTTCGGCAAGATCGGAAAAAAGTTTTTCTTCGTAAGTGTTTACGCCGTTCTGGTGCGCCGCGCCGTGACATTCGAGATCCGCTTCATCTATAATATAAAAACCGTATTTATCGCACATTTCGTAAAACTCCGGCATGTCCGGATAATGGGAAGTCCGAATGGCGTTAACGTTAAGTTTTTTAAGAACAATAAGATCGTTGAGCGTATCTTCAACGGATATAGCAGCACCTTTTTCGGGGTGAAATTCGTGCCTGTTTACGCCGCGAAGTTTAACTATAGCACCGTTAACGTGCATTATGCCGTTTTCTATCGCTATAGTTCTGAAACCGATTTTTTCCGGGATAAACTCTTCGCCGGCGCAGATTATAAAGTCATAAAGGTTGGGAGCTTCCGCGCTCCAAAGTTTAATATTTTCGATTTCGACAGTAACGGAATTATTTTCCGCTTTGTATATTTTATCGGCAAAAACGACTTCGACAGGAACGTTTAACGGGTTGTCGAAAACAAAATGCGCTTTTCCGTTAACAGCTTTATCGTCTTTATAAATATCCGTTTTAACAGTATAATCATACAGATATTTTTTCGGTCTGAAAATTAGTTTTACAGATCTGAAAATGCCGCTTAATCTCCATTTATCCTGATCTTCGAGATAACTGCCCGCATTGAATTTTGCGACAAGAACGTCAATTTTATTTTCGCCGCAAAAAATGAAATCGGTTATATCGAATTCGTTTTGCGCATGCGATACTCTTGCAAAGCCGACGAATTTGCCGTTTACATACAAATATAAGCATGAATCTACTCCGCCGAACGATATAATGACTCGCTTATCGGTTTTTATTAAGACTTTTTTGGAGTAACAAAACGCGGGATTTTCGTAAGGTACATAAGGCGGATAGTAAGGCATAATATAACCGCCGCCGCAATATATCGGCTTGTCGTATCCGTCGATCTGAGCGGAGTGCGGTACGTGTATTTTTTTATCGAAATTAACGTCGGGAAATGAAATCGCGTCGCCGATTTTATCGAAATAACAAAAATTCCACTCGCCGTCAAGCGATTGAATATTTTCGTTAACGCCGCTTTGAGCGTCAGAAAAAGACGAATACGTACGATAAAAGCCCCTATCCTTAAGTGCGCCTTGACTTGCGACATTAAGGTCTTGTAAAAAAGAAAGATCAAGCATGATGACACCTAAAATAATGTATACTTTTAATTAAAAAATCGGGCTATAGGTCGGTTAACAGCATTTTGTAACCGACCTTAGCCCTATATAAACGCTATCGTTTATCAGTCGTTTTTCTTTTTAACTATGAAGGCTGCGCCTGCAATCACAATAAGCGACGAAAGCCCCATAAGACTTACGGATGATCCGCATCCCTGATCCTTGGAAGATTCGCTCGGCTGAGAAGCGGTTTTAACAGTTATGGTAAATTCTTTCTTGGTAGAAACGGTCTTGTCTCCGTCTTTATAAGAAGACGTATATATAATATAATATTTACCCGCTTTTTCCGCAGTGAAAGAGTTTGCCGAATCCATTTTGATTATCTTACCGGAAGCATCTTCAACGGAAATGGTAACGTCTCTTGCAACGCCGTTCTTATCGGAAGCGGACGCAGACGGAAGAGTTATCTTCTTTCCGACTTCGCCTTCGGCGGGAACGGTGCCGTCAACCGTTATGTCATAGCCCTTTTCGACAACCACTTCGGTTATTTCGCCGTAACCGACGTTGCCGGCAAAGTCAACGGCTTTAACAGCAATTTCCATCGTGCCGAAATCTTCGAACTTACATGAGGTTATCTTGTTGGAATCTTTATCGAAAACGCCCGTTTCTTTCCATTCGGTCGTACCTTTCTTTCTGTAAACAAGTTTCCTGGCGGCTACGTTTTCAAACACTTCGTCAACGAATGATACGCCGAAAATGTAGTTAGAACCGGTTGTGAAGACTTTTTCTTTAGTGTTGGGAACAGTTGCGCCGACTACGGGTTTGATTTCGTCGGCAACCTTTCCGTCTACGGGAATGAAAGTCTGACCGTTAATGTTTTTATAAGTTACGGCAAGGTTATCGTTTTCGGTGGCAGTATTTGACGTAGCCCAGTAATAGAAGCCCACGCGGATGTTTTTAGTCGTTTTGAAGAAGGTGTTCAGAGCGAGCGTAAGACTGTACATATCGTCGGTTACGTCTGAAGCACTTCCCACGC
>CAKQXZ010000179.1 GCA_934292955.1 uncultured Clostridia bacterium | reverse complement strand
CACGACTTGATCAGAAGGGATTATCACCCTTACGATCCGCGAGAAATCGAACTTATCAGACGGTGTAACGAAAGGGCGGAAGGGATAAATTATCTCACGTGTCCATAGACATTCATTTAATGGCTTTCGCTGCGGAAGAATCGTGGCTTACGAAAAAAGAAGTTTTAATCGAAAGGTAATAAGACTATAAAAATAGCAGTTATAGGATACGGCGGCAGAGGCCGTCTGTATACGAATATCTTAAAAGACAAGCATATAGAAGAGGAAGCGATTCGCGATACCGATAAAAAAAGTTGGGACTTGCAAAGCGCGAGTTATCTTTGCCCGACGGAAAACTCTACGCCGACGAGAACGAGTTTTTCTCGAAGGGCAGACTTGCGGATATTTTATTCGTCTCACGCAGGACGCGTTGCATTACGGACACGCGATAAGAGCGATGAAATTCGGCGGGTTTTTTATGTTCGTTGCAATGGCAATAGTAGCATTGTTCAATCTGGTAATGTTTTTAATAAAAAATCAAGTAATCAACCGCATTTTTACAGAAAAGGATTTGTACTTGCGGGTTCTTCAGGGCTGTTTAATGGGTTATATAATTATTTAATGGTGATTCTTGCAACGAAATTACCGTCCGTTGTCTTATATCCAGTTGTGTGTTCCGGGAATATGATTTTGTTGTTTTTGGTTGCCTTGCTGGTTTATCACGAAAAATTTAGGTGGTATCAATGCGTCGGATATACGCTGGGTTTAATCGCGATTATATTGTTAAATATATACCCGTCAATTCTTTACATCATCATCGTAAACAGGCAATTGCTATTTGTCTAGCGTAAAATGATTTAAAAAGAAATAGGGATTCCAATCATTATCACCAACTTTTTTTGCGGGAATAAATCGGTTTTTGCTGTGTTAAACTCCCATCAACGTACGTCGAGTACGATTTCGGTCGTTTGCCTTGCAAAACTGCACCGCAAGACGGCGATTTCTTCACCGCAAAAATGCGTAGCACCGAAAAGAGCGCATTTTTGATGATTTTTCGCGAGCGTGAGGGATGCTGTACTGGATGTACTGCGCCCGAGCGGTCACGGAAAAGGGCTAAAAAGTCGCCTTTTCGGTAATTTGTGATGACGATTGGAATCCCTAAGATGAAATAATAACAACGAGCCGTTCGTAGTAAATGCGGACGGCTCTATTTCTAAAAAGGATATCCTTTTTATAAGAGAGTTAGGAGCAAAATATGGCAAACGAAACACATAAAATCAAACTGCTTGTCTTATGGGATATTCTTTGCAAAAAAACAGATGAAAGCCACGCATTGAATACCGACGAAATATCCGAGCTTCTTGCCTTGCGCGGACTGAATGTGTCGCGTAAAATTCTCGTTCAGGATATAGCGACTTTGTGTGAAAACGGCTATGAGGTTCTTTCCTAATCCAAACGTGAGAATGTATGATTTCTTTAACTTGTGGTCAAATAGAGAATTTTCACTTACAATGTTTGAAGACTTTTATTATTCATATATGGCAGACGTTGTATCTTTAGAAAAACAAATTGGCATAAAAATAAGTGACCTAAAAAAAGATACTTACGAAAAAAATCAGGCACTTATCCAAAATGCTTGTAATGCAGCTTTGGAAAAGTATAAAAATGTCGTATTTGAGTTTATTTGTAAGACGGATTTTGAAACATATTTAAGCAAACAGAACGTAAGTGCCGCAAAAAATATATTTAAAATTTCAAAGGTTGAGGGGATTCTGACTGCGTATAAACTATTTTATGTGGGCTGTTCGCGAGCAAGAAAAAACTTAACGATTGTTGTTACAGAAGATAAGATTGCAACCTTTAAGGATGCGTTTATCAGGAAAGCAACTGATGTTGGTTTTACAGTGGAAATTGATTAAAATAATCGATAGATGCTTAATGAGTTATGTTTAGAACGTGCAGCTATTTCGTATGTGATAGCCACAAAAAGCACGTTTTTTCACTTGAAGAAGCGTGCTTTTTGCATGTTTCAACGTTAAAAGTGCGTTTTTAATTTTTGAAAATTTTCAAATAACGATTTTATTCTTAAAAATTTGGGAGCAAATTTGGGAGTAAAATCGTTTTTTTTATAGTTCGTAATCGAATTTAGCGATTTCTTTTATCAAAAATATTTTTTTATTACTATATCGGGTTCGGAATCTTTATCGGTCGCATTTTTGTTGCATACTTCGTTAAGATCTATTTTATATTTATTGCCGATTGAATAAACGGTTATTTCCTGAGTTATAAAAACGTTTTGCCCGTCCGCAACGTATTGTTTTGCGGAGTATTCGTTTCCGCCGTCGTCCAGACAGCTTATTTTTAGCAAATGCTTGCCCAAAAACGACGACTTATCATGATAAACTATATCGTTTATGCGGGCTTTTATTTGCGTTGCGTTCAGCTTGAACGTTTCAAGTTGTTTTCTTTTTATAGC
>CAKQXZ010000178.1 GCA_934292955.1 uncultured Clostridia bacterium | reverse complement strand
GTATAGGTCCGTACATCAACGCATCCATTATTATTCAACTACTTGCAGTCGGTATTCCCGCGCTTGAAAGACTTTCCAAACAAGGCGAAGAGGGCAGAAGACGCATAAACGCTTACACCAGAATACTTACTCTGGTTCTCGCGATTATACAGTCCATCGGTATTTTGGTTGCTTTCCAGAGTTCCGTAGACACGAGCGTGTTATTCGGTAGCGAAGGCTTTCTTAAATTTTTAAGCTACGCTTTCCTCGTCATAGTTTATACCGCGGGCGCCTGCCTTACTATGTGGCTCGGCGAAAGAATAACCGATTACGGCGTTTCTAACGGTATATCGATGCTCATCTTTGCCGGTATACTTTCCACCGCGGGTATCTCGATAGTAAACCTTTTCATCGGCTGGAACGACAGTTCGCTTTGGACGATAATCTGTTTCGTGATTGCGGCGGTAGTTATTTTCGCGGCGATAGTCGCCGTCGAAAGCGCGGAAAGAAAAATCCCCGTTCAGTACGCCAAACAGGTTAAAGGCAGAAAAATGTACGGCGGTCAATCGACGCACATTCCGATTAAGGTCAACGCTTCCGGCGTTATGCCGCTCATCTTTGCGTTTTCTATTCTTTCCTTCCCCGATTTGATAATGAATCTCATCGGCGTAAAAGAAAACTGGTGGACGCAAAATATGGGTACGGGTACTTGGCCTTATATGGTAATTTTGTGCCTCTTAATTCTGTTCTTCTCTTACTTTTATAACCAGATTCAGTTTAATCCCGACGACATAAGTAAGAGCATACAGGGCAACGGCGGTTTTATCCCCGGTACAAGACCCGGTAAACCTACGGCGGATTATCTCCGCAAGGTTTCCAACAGAATAACGCTTTTCGGAGCGATATTCCTCGCGATAGTAGCGCTCGTTCCTTCGCTTATCTTTAAGGCGATAGACAACACCCTCGTAAACGTGTTCTCCGCAACCGGACTTTTGATTATCGTTTCGGTCGCGCTCGAATTCGACCAGGCGTTGCAATCGCAGATAATGATGAAGAACTATAAAGGCTTTTTGAAATAGGAATATAAAATGAAAATAGTATTACTCGGCGCGCCCGGTAGCGGCAAAGGCACTCAGGCGGCGCTGATTACGGAAAAATTCAACGTTCCTCACATTTCCACGGGAGATATCTTCCGCGCGAATATTAAAAACGGCACTCCGCTCGGTGTAAAAGTCAAAGCGATAATAGACGCCGGCGGGCTGTGCCCGGACGAATTGACGATAGAACTCGTTAAAGACAGACTTTCGCAAGAAGATTGCAAAAACGGTTATCTTTTAGACGGGTTTCCGAGAAACGTTGCCCAAGCCGAAGCACTCGACGGGTTCTGCGCTCCCGATACCGTTATCGAGATAGACGTAGATCTTAACAAACTCGAAAAGCGCATCACCGGCAGAAGAAGTTGTTCTAAATGCGGCGGCACGTTCCACGTTTCCGTTATAGGGGACGTTAAAACCTGCCCGACTTGCGGCGGCGAACTTTTCACCAGAAAAGACGACGTACCCGAAACCGTTAAAGAAAGACTTTCCGTTTATGAAAAACAAACCGCTCCGCTCGTAGATTTTTACGGCGCGCAGGGTAAACTCAAAAAAGTAGACGGCAACCTCGCCGTAAACGAAGTATTCGCCGAAATCGAGAAGATTATAAAATGATTTCGATAAAAACGGACGAGCAAATCGCTAAAATGCGCGAAAGCGGAAGACTTACCGCAAACGTTTTAAAACTTATCGAGCAGGAAATAAAGCCCGGTATGACGACGAAAGACCTTGACAGGCTTGCGTACGATTATATAACGTCGGTAGGCGGTAAACCTTCTTTTCTCAACTATTGCGGTTATCCCGCGTCGATATGCGCTTCTATTGACGAAACGGTCGTGCACGGTATCCCGTCGGACGACGAGTTTATCAAAGAAGGGCAACTGGTCAGCATAGACGTCGGCGTAGAGTACGACGGCTGGCACGGCGATGCTGCGAGAACGTTCGCGATAGGCGAGGTTTCGCCCGAAAAAGCGAAATTGTTGCAGGTAACGAAAGAGTGCTTTTTCGAAGCGGTAAAGCATCTTAAAGACGGCACTCCGCTCGGCGATATAGGCTACTACGTTCAAACCCATGCGGAGCAAAACGGATTTTCCGTGGTAAGGGCGCTCGTAGGGCACGGCATCGGCACCGAAATGCATCAGCCGCCGAACGTTCCTAATTACGGCAAAAAGGGCACGGGGGTCAGACTTAAAAAGAACATGACCATCGCCATTGAGCCGATGATTAACGCGGGAACGTATATGGTAGACTTTATGCCTGATGGCTGGAGGGTGGTAACTAAAGACCGTAAACCTTCCGCCCATTACGAAAACACGGTTGCGATAACCGAAACGGGCGTAGAGATATTAACTCTTTATTGAAACATTCGGTGATAAACCGATTTGCGGC
>CAKQXZ010000177.1 GCA_934292955.1 uncultured Clostridia bacterium | reverse complement strand
TTTTTAAAATACTTTTGACAAGTTATTGACAAACGTCAAAAGATGTGATATTACTATAGTAAGAAAAGCTTTTCATATTAAAAACTAACCAAGGAGAAATTTTATGAGCAAAAAATTAACGCACCTGATAGCGGTTTGCCTGTCGTTTTTAATGATGGCTACCGTTTTACCTAATATACGCTTCGGCAAGACTTCGATTCCTGTCGCCTATGCGGAGGAAATCGACGAAGATATAGACGATTATCCAGACGACGAAGAAGATTTGGATTATCACGATACATTAGATGCTGAAGATGATTTACGTTATGCGGAACTTATTGAGAGGCTTTTTCCTGAAGAAAAGGTTCAAATATATGATTTTGAAGAAGATACCGCTTGGACTAGGTTTAAAGCATCCACAAATGCGATAGTTATGGAAGAAGAATTGACGTATGATTGTACTTTTAATCCGACCGATATGACGTTTAATTTTATAATAAGCGATGAATCTGGCTATGAAGAAGAAAATGAAACAATCAATGCAATGGTTTCAAACCGTAGTGGAGAACTATACGGAATAATTGAAATAGACAAAGATATCAAATATAATTTTGCCGATTATAAGGATGATACAAAATTAGGAGATTTACTGGAACAAATAATAAACAGCAAAGGCGAAGAAGTTATTGTTCCTTTATCAAGTCATGCAAGCGATTCGGAGAACCATGTTACAGTTGAAAACGAAGTGTCGACGATTTCGCTTTTCGGCAGGCTCTTATTTAAGGTTATAGCTATAGTAATAGTCGTATATGTTATAGTGGCCGAGACGGCAGAACAAATAAGGGCAAAAAAGAATTATGAAGTGAACAAAAATAGAAGTTTCCCGTCTGGAGAGTATATAACAGATCAATGGGATGATTCTGTAGCCGATTATGATTTTGGGTTTGCTAAATTTAAAGATGTCGGTTGTGAAGTAGTTGCTGTCTATAACCTTATGATATCTTTAGGTCGTCCCGAAAGACTGGAAGATGTAATATATGATTTTGAAAGATGGGCGATAGAGTTTTCTGTAGGTTGGGGGCATTTAGGTTCTAATCCGAGAGAAATATATCGTTATTTAAGGAAGAAAAATATAGAATACAGAAGATATACCAAATTACAATATGAAAAATTTTGTTTTATGTCGGACAGGGGAGGACCTGAAAAAGACTTTATATTTTCAAGATGGAATACTCCGATAACAGATGGATTGCATACTTTTTATGTTGAGAAGGACGGAGAGTATCTTGCCTATAATAACGAGGTTTTAAGAGCCACAGAAATGGATGCGTACTTGGATGGTCGCTCTGAAGCAGCATTTATCTGCGGCTATATTATAAAAACCGAAAGAATTTAAAAGGGTGTTTTTATGAAAGGTAAAAGATCGAGGGTACTTAATTTTGTTGCAACGGTAGTTCTTGCAATAATTATAGTCTGTTGTTTATTTTCTTTTATCGCTTGTTTTCTTCCGTTGCCTAAACGCGTGGGAACATGTTTTTTGGATCTCAAAGCGGAATGGACTTGCGATGAACTGACGATAGAAACTACGGGCGAGAGAGGACACGATTATATTGTATTCGGAAAAATCTCTTTATACGGGGAAGAAATAGAAGTAGGAGGCTTTTATTATTACGCTCAATCTTACATGATCGTATATAGCAGATCCGATATAGAAGCCGCTGGAAAAAATGAAAACGGCAAATATCGCTCTCCCGATAAATCAAAGCAGTTATTTTATTTAGGTTGCGATGAGGTAAAGTTCTGCAGATTTTCGAAGAATATAAAAGAAGTAAATCTTAAAGTAAAGACTGATAATTATTCCGAAACGGCAGGGCAAGAAAGCCGCGTCGGCGAAACCTGGGTTTTAATAAGAAAAGATTTATCTTAATAAACTTATCGCAAAAAACTTAAAATATTAGAAAAGGAACGTGAAAAGCGTTCCTTTTTTATAGGCGTAAAAAGGTTAAAAAAAGGCGTTGCCGGAGCAACGCCTTTTTGAGTTTTGTGTTGAATTGTTTATAGAATTACAAACATTCGTGAGCTTTGCCCGCGCAACCCAATACGTCGATAAGTTTATGACGAACGAGTTCTTTGATGTTTGCTCTCGCCGGTTTAAGATATTCTCTCGGATCGAACTTTTCGGGATGTTCCGCAAAGAACTTTCTGATAGTGCCGGTCATCGCAAGACGAAGGTCGGAGTCGATGTTGATCTTGCAAACCGCAAGTTTAGCAGCTTCTCTCAACTGTTCTTCGGGAACGCCTACCGCGTCGGGCATCTTTCCGCCGAATTCGTTGATCATAGCAACGTATTCCTGGGGAACGGACGAAGAACCGTGTAAAACGATGGGAAATTCGGGAAGACGTTTAGATACTTCTTCCAGAATGTCGAAACGGAGCGGAGGGGGGCAAAGGATACCCTTTTCGTTTCTGGTGCACTGTTCGGGTT
>CAKQXZ010000176.1 GCA_934292955.1 uncultured Clostridia bacterium | reverse complement strand
ACACTTATCGTGATGTGTGAACTTGGTTATAAAGGAAATGACTACAATTTCGATTCGTTTCGAAAGTTTTCCGACGGCTTACAAAAGGACAAAACGGGCAAAAAAATCAGCCAGTTGAAAAAGTATAATGCGTATAACTTGTTGCATAAAATCAACAATTTCTTAAAGCACAATACCGTTGAGGCTTATAATAAACTGAAAAGATTTTATCCCAAGAATGTTTGTTGCGTAGAAAACGGTACAGCAAAGCAGGAATACGAAAACGGCATGTTTGCTGGCGACTGGATTATTCTTGAAGAAAACTACATTGACGCGCTTTTGGATAAGTTGGTGAAATTCTTCGACGATTATTGTGTTCATTTCTTAAAAGAAAACATTGACGAGGCTGACTGGAATTACGCTGATTACTTCTATAACGCTATTCAAGAAATGCGAAATCCGCATGAATACTTTGGTTTACCTTAAACCCTAGGTCACCAGAAATGGTGACCTTTTTGGTTGCCTTGGGTTTTTGAACGCTATAAAAGTTGTTAAAAGGCGTGAAAATTACGCAAAATACGGCGGGCAAACGGCGAAAATGACGCAAAATACGCAGTTTAGGTATTTTGCAAACCCTACGTCAGGGGCAGATATATCCTCCTAAGGGCTAGTTCGGGGTTCGATTCCCTGTGGGGACGCCATATCGATTAAAACGACGTTTCCGTTATGGGACGTCGTTTTTTATTTAAGGATAAACCGATTTTCTTATAAATGGGAGAGGAATTATGATTTACGTAACTGGCAGTTTAAATATCGATTTATGTATAAGTTGTTCTCGTATGCCGGAAGTAGGTGAAACGATAACGGGAAACGGTTTTATGACAAACGGCGGCGGTAAAGGGGCAAACCAGGCGACGGCAGCCGCTAAACTTGGCGGTAAGATCGCAATGTGCGGCGTGGTCGGCGGCGACGATTTCGGACAAAAACTTATTTTCGATTTATCGGCGGCGGGTGCAGACGTTTCGCATATCAGAAAAGAGTCGAAAGTTGCTTCCGGAACGGCTGTTATTATAGTATCCCAAGGCAATAACCGCATTATTTTGGATAAGGGCGCAAACGCATTTTTAACAAAGGAGGATATAGACCGCTTTCTTCAGAACGCAAAGGTCGGGGACGTATATTTAACTCAACTCGAAAATCCCGTTGAAATCATCGGTTACGGACTTAAACTCGCAAAAGAAAAAGGAATGTTGACGATACTTAATCCCGCACCCGCAAACAAAGATGCTGAAAAATATTTTTCGTTTGCGGATATAGTCGTTCCTAACGAAACCGAACTTGAAAGTTTCGGCGGAAAGGAGAAAATGTTCACGGCTGGCGTTAAAAAAATCGTTACGACTCTCGGTGCTCGCGGGTATGAAATAGCCGACGAAAGTTCGTCTGAAATTTACGATTGTTTAAAAGTCAAAGTTGTAGACACTACTGCCGCGGGCGATACGTTTTGCGGGGGTATGGCAGTGGGTCTTAGCGAGGGTATGTCGTTACAAAGTGCGTGTGCGTTCGGTAGCAAGGCGGCATCGATTGCATGTACAAAAAAGGGCGCGCAACAATCTATCCCGTATAGAAACGAACTTTAACAAAAAGATAAACGCAAAATTGTAATTAGTACAAAAAAAGGAGTAAAACTCGTTATGAGTTCTACTCCTTTTTTGAATTCCGTTATACCTTTATTCGTCGAAAAGTGCGGTGGAGAGGTATCTGTCGCCCGAGTCCGGTAATAAAACAACTATGTTTTTGCCCTCGTACTCGGGTCGCTTTGCGAGTTCTATAGCCGCATAAAGCGCCGCACCCGAAGATATGCCCGTTAAAACGCCCTCGGTTTTGCCGAGTTCTTTGGCTGTTATAAAGGCGTTTTCGTTCGATATGGGGATAATCTCGTCGTACACGGTTACGTCGAGCGTAGCCGGCACGAAACCCGCGCCTATGCCTTGAATTTTATGCGCGCCCGCAAAGCCGTGCGACAATACAGGGGAGGATTCGGGTTCTACCGCAACAACCTTTATATTCGGATTTTTGTCTTTAAGGTATCTGCCCGTACCGGAAATGGTTCCGCCGGTACCGACGCCCGCAACGAAAGCGGCTATATCGCCGTCCGTGTCCTGCCATATTTCGGGGCCGGTCGTTTCGTAATGCGCTTTGGGGTTTGCCGGGTTGTCGAATTGCCCCAAGACCACGCCGCCAAGACTTTCGGCAAGTTCGCTCGCTTTCGCGATTGCGCCCTTCATACCTTTAACGCCTTCGGTCAATACGATTTCCGCACCGTACGCTTTGATGAGTTTACGCCTTTCGACCGACATGGAGTCGGGCATAACGATTATAACCTTGTAGCCTTTTGCTGTTCCGACCGAAGCGATGCCGATGCCGGTGTTGCCGGAAGTCGGTTCGATTATAGTCGCACCGGGTTTGAGTTTTCCGCTTTTTTCCGCTTCTTCTATCATAGAT
>CAKQXZ010000175.1 GCA_934292955.1 uncultured Clostridia bacterium | reverse complement strand
GGCGAAAAAATGGTTTCGGAAGCGATTGCGACGGGGCAGGAAATAGACTCTGTTGTGGTTGCCGAAAACGCGCGGTTTGATAATTTTTGCGTGGGCGATTTGCCGAAAGAAAAAATTGTCGAAGTATCTGAAAGCGTGTTCAAAACCATTTCGGACGAGATGACTCCGCAAGGCGTTCTTGCAATAGTGAAAATACCGGAAAGTCGGGCTATAGGTTCGTTAACGCGGTGTATATTGCTTGACGGGCTTCAGGATCCGGGTAATGTCGGGGCAATTTTAAGGATTGCGGCGGCTTGCGGAATAGACCATGTTTTTGCCGTTTCCTGCGCGGATCCGTATTCGCCGAAAGCGGTGCGCTCGTCTATGAGCGGAATATTCCGAACCGAAGTTATAAAGACCGATCGTGAAAGCGCGCTTAAAATATTGCGCGAAAATAACGTTCCGTTGCTTGTTGCCGATATGGCTGGGAAAAACGTTTTCGATATGGGTAAAAGACAGAAATTTTGCCTTGCTGTCGGAAACGAAGGGAACGGCATAAGCGATTTTTTTGCGGATAATGCAGACGAAATGCTGTCTGTCCCTATGCAAAACGGGATAGAGAGCCTTAACGTGGCGGTTGCGACGGGCGTTGTCGTATACGCGCTTATAGAGAACAAGTAGTTTATAAAGTAAGCGGTGCGGAACGATTTGACTGCGAATAGTCGTTGTTAAAGTCGGCTGTAGCTTTGCGGCAATGCAAATAATAAATAATCGGCTGAACGGTTGAAGATAAAACTTTTAATTACACTTAAACAGGAGATAATATATGTCAGGACACAGCAAGTGGGCAAATATCAAGAATAAAAAGGCTAAAACAGACGCCGCCAAGGGTAAAATTTTTACCAAGATCGGTAGAGAAATCGCCGTTGCGGCTAAAGCGGGCGCAGATCCTGCCACCAACTCTAAACTTGCCGACGTAATCGCTAAGGCGAAAGCGGCTAACATGCCCAACGACAACATTAAAAGAAGTATTATGAAGGCGACGGGCGAACTCGGCAACGTCAACTACGAAACGCTTACCTACGAAGGTTATGGCGTGGGCGGCAGTGCGGTTATAGTTTCGACCCTTACCGAAAACAAGAACAGAACGGTCGGCGAAGTAAGACATATTTTCGATAAATACGGCGGAAGTCTGGGAACGGCTAACTCGGTTTCGTTTATGTTTGAAAACCGCGGCGTTATCGTTTTTGAAAGAACTCCCGCTATGGATGAAGATTCTATTATGGAACTTGCGCTCGACGCAGGTGCGGACGACGTTATTCCGAGCGACGACGCGTTCGAAATTCGCACGACTCCGTCTGCTTTCTCGGCAGTAAGAAAGTTCTTTGAAGAACGCGGATATTCGTTTATCGAAGCGTCGGTCGAAATGGTTCCTAACGATAAGATTACGCTTTCGGACGAACAACTCGTGACCTTTAATAAGATGCTCGACGCGTTTGAAGATAACGATGACGTTCAGGATATTTATCATAACGTTGATCTTCCCGAAGACGAAGAAGAAGAATAATATTTTTTTGAATAATACTTGCGCCTATATGCCGATAATCGACTTATAGGCGCACTTTTTATTACAAAAAAACCGCTATTCGGAGCGGTCTTTTGATTTTATGCGGGGGGTTATTATAGTTGGTTTTGTTCCGTGCTATCTGAATACGGCGCGGTGTTAACTTTAATGCGTAGGCGTTAGCCTTAAAGTATATATATTGCTGTTTTGTCTGATAATATGTGCCGATTCAGGTATCCGCAGCAACCGAACGTTTACGCAAGGAACATTATCGATAACGCTATAAGTATTTGTGCGGGGTAGTAGGTCGAGTGGCAGAGTATGCTTATAAGTCTGCGTTTTTCGCCGAAATAGTTGTGCATAAGCACCATATCGGATATATAGAACAGAGTAAAACCGATGGTGAGCAGTAATCCGCTTACGGAAAAACCTTTTATAAGATATACCGCGCAGAGAGCGAGCGATAAACTTTCGACTATAGAATAGAAAAGCACGCCTGCGGTAAGATTTTTATAATCGAGTTTACCGATTTTTCTGTTTACGAAAGTGTAAAACAGCGAAAGCGGAATTACAAAGAAAAGTACGGCGGGCGATATTCCGAACAAAACAATCAGCGTGGTGCAGTATAAAACGTGCCCGACGAAGAACCAACTTGCGCCGCCGACGATTACCCCCATAGATCCGGCATTTTGCGATTCTAATTTAGGAAGCCCCAAAATGATGTCGCCTACCATGCACACGATAAGCCCCAAAAGCATGAAAAAGCCGCCTATAAGTTGATTATTGGGTATTTCGCTGTGATGTGATATCATATAGAAAAGCGAAAGCAGACCGAGTATTGTGAACATTACGCTCGAAAATGTTTTGAAATACATGTTAAGAAGCGTTTTGTTGAACGATACAATGGTGAAACCCGCGCTTGAAATTACGCATATCGCGAGCATTGCGATGATAT
>CAKQXZ010000174.1 GCA_934292955.1 uncultured Clostridia bacterium | reverse complement strand
TTCTATGCCATTATTCTAATGATTAAGTCTTTCCATTGATTTTTTCTTAACATTGCGCCACGCATTTCACGAAACTCCTTTGCTTTATCATAATCAATTTCAAGCACAACAATTTCTTCATAGTCGTTTTCTTCAGCGCCCTCTTCTCTGGGGAATAAATTAAGATACCACTTAAAATCAAGCGAAGTGTTCGGCACTATCTTTTTCACAATAGCATCCACCAAGTTCGATTGCTTAATCGGCTTGCTAAAATCTAATTTTTCAATCGCAATCGACTTAAACACTTCAAAACTGATAAGTGGCGTGGTCTTTCGTTCTTCGTCTAAGACCCCTTGTTTTATATCGTCAATTTCCTTTTCAACCACAAGCATTTCGCCGTTGATTTTAGTTTTTAGCGACATAAATTCTTGTTTACCGATTTCTCCGTTGACTCGCATTTCCGTTAGATTTTCAAGCTTGATTTGAATTTTCCTCAGTTTTGCTTCCGCATCCCTAAGCGCTCTCGCCTCGTTTGTTTCTTTTGTGTTTTTGTTCTTAAACGTTTGATACGCCGTATTCACTGAAGTCGACTCTTCTAAGTTCAATGCTTTTAACACTTCGAACAACATTAAATCCATCTTCCAATCGGCAATCGTACCCATATCGCAATATTTATCGGCATCAAGCCCTGCGTCGATTCTTGCTTGCTTACTGCCGTTATTTAAGATATTATAGCACTTATACCCATAAGTCAAACCTGTTTTATTTACATGCCATTTATCCTTTCTCATACGATATCCACACCTACACACCAAACGCTTTGCCCAAATATCTTCCGAAGTTCTAACACCCGTCTTTTCTAACTTTCCTTCTCTCGTTTTTCTAAGTGCCATTTTACTCTCACGAATAGCCTTGCACTTATCCCAAACCTCTTCGGAAATAATCGGCGTAAACCTGCCCTTTACATATAAATAGGTATCTTCATCACGATTGATAACCGTCTTTTGGTCCAAATGGTTATTCTTATACGATTTATAATAACCTTGATATCCCTTATACGTTGCGTTATGTAAAATACGAGAAACCTTTGTCGCTTCCCAACGCACAAGCCCCGACGAATCCTTTCGCTTTTGCCTTACAAGTTCATTGACAATTTTAGTAAAGCCATATCCATTCAAGTACAAATCGTAAATCATTCGCACCGTTTCCGCCTGTTCTTCGTTGATGACGTACGTATCGCCAAGCCTATCATAGCCAAGAATATTTCCGTTTCCATACAAAACGCCGTTATCTCTACTGATTTTTTGTCCCGCACGAACACGCTCGGAAGTCTTTCTACTCTCTTCCTGCGCAAGCGTTGCCATAATCGTAAGGCGAAGTTCCCCGTCGTTATCCATCGTCCAAATGTTGTCTTCCACAAAATAAACTTCTATACCCATTTCCTTTAATTGTCTTGTAATCACAAGCGTATCCACCGTATTTCTTGCAAAACGGCATACTTCGCGCGTCACAATCAAATCAAATTTATTACGCTTGGCATCTTCCAACATTTCCATAAATGCAGGTCGTTTTTTTTGCTTGCGTTCCAGTAATTCCCCTGTCTATGTATTTTTTCAACACATTCCAATTTGGATGGTATTTTGCTTGGTCATCATACCAATGCATTTGATTTTCGAGTGCGGCGAGTTGCGCTTCATGCTCCGTACTTACCCTCCCGTAAAATACAACGCTACGCTGCCTGTTTCTGTCAAACGTCGATACGTTCGTCGGCATAACCACTTTGTTGTCCGATAAATCGGATAATACCACCCTACTCATACTATCACATCCTTTATATTATACTTTTCTTCAATATACTTTCTTTTTTCTTTTAGCACGTTTTCATACGTTGCCTTATTAATTTTTCCTGATTTATACATACTTTCAAGCAGCAAGAAAGCGATGTATTGTTCATCCATTACCTCTTTTAATTTTTTCTGTTCTTTTGTCACTCCTATATTTTTTTATTATTGCTACGGGGTACAATGTTCTCTCCCCCGAACAGCTACTATGTTCTCTTGCCTTATAGATACAATGTTCTCTCTCCATTTATAGCATATATCCTCCATTTTTTATTTCCGCTAAAAACATGCTACTTTTGCCATTTCACAAAATATTACGGATTGATTTTTTGTATCACTTCTCATAGTTTTCCCTTCTATTTGTTCAATAGCGTACTCGCGTTCCCTGAGTTTGAGCGATTGTTCTAATTTGTTTACTTGCGGACTATTTTTACGACGTAATCGCGCCGATAATAAGCCCTATCACGTTCATGATAACGTTTACTACTATCAATACGCCCGCAAGTAAAACTCTGCCTGCTACTTCCAACCATTTTAATAATTTCATAATTTCAGCCTCTATACATAGACAATTTCATTCAATATTTCTTCTTCGATGATTTGCTTCATAGCGTTAATTCTCTTAACATCGACCAAATAATCTCCCGTTCGGCGATACTGCTCGCATCCGGAAAGTTTATTCCA
>CAKQXZ010000173.1 GCA_934292955.1 uncultured Clostridia bacterium | reverse complement strand
GATCTTTCGAATAACTGATTTGTCGTAAAATTGTTTTTATAACTTGATTTGAAAGGTTTATTATGAGAGTAGGTATAGTAGGACTCGGAGCGATTTCTCCGCTTCACATAAGGGCAATTTTAAAGAACGGACAAAAAATAACGGCGATTTGCGACGTAGACCCCGAAAAACGGCAGAAAGTCAATGCCGAGTTCGGACTTAATGCGGAAGAATACAGCGATTATAATGCGCTCCTTGCAAGCGGTAAGGTCGACGTCGTTCACGTTTGTACGCCGCACTACCTGCATGCGGAAATAATTTGCATGGCGCTTGGGGCAAACATACATGTTCTTTGCGAGAAGCCGCTTGCCATAAATTTTGAGCAGCTCGACGCTATCGAAAAAGCTGTTAACAATTCTTCGGCAACGCTCGGCGTTTGCTTTCAGAATCGTTATAATGCTTCGGTGTTGTATCTTAAAGAGTTTTTTAAGGATAAAGAAATTATTGCCGCAACCGCTAATCTCGTATGGCACCGGGGCAAAGACTATTATTCTTCGGCAAAGTGGCGCGGAAAAAAGCAATACGAGGGTGGCGGCGTTATGATAAATCAGGCGATACATACGCTTGATCTTTTGCAGTGGTTTTGCGGTATGCCCGAAAGCGTTATCGCGCACTGCTCTAACAACTCACTGAAAAACGTTATAGATGTCGAGGACACGGCTTTTGGTCGTTTTACGCTTAAAAACGGGGGTAATTTTATTATAAACGCAACAAATTCGGCGGCGAGCTGTTTTCCGATAGTTCTTATGTTTCAATCAAAAACCGATGCGGTAGAACTTTCGGGCGATAATCTTATAGTCAACGGCAAGTTCGTTACAAAGTCCGACGGAGCCCCGATTTTCGGCAAAGAAGAATGGGGCGTCGGGCATGATAAACTTATCAAAGAATTCTATAATTGCCTTGAAAACGGCAAAAAATTCCCGATTGATTTTTACGAGGCCTCAAAAACCGTAAAACTCATATTAAAAATGTATCAATCAAACGGCGAAAAGGTAAATATTTAATAAAAAATGAAAAAGATTGTTATTTTAGGTTGTGAAAATTCTCATGCCGATATATTTCTCGGCTTCATAAAGAACGACGCGGCGTTTTCCGACATTGAGGTTTCAGGCGTTTACAGCGACGAAAAAACCGCAGCCGAAAAACTTGCCGAAAAATACGGCGTTAAAGTTATGAGCGCGTATGACGAAGCTGTGGGTATGGTCGACGGCGTAATAGTTACCGCTCGTCACGGTAATAATCATTATAAATACGCCGCTCCGTACATAAAAACGGGCGTACCCATGTTTATCGATAAACCTATAACCGTAAGCGAGGAAGATGCATTGAAACTTGCACGCGAATGTAAGGCTGCGGATGTAAGACTTACCGGCGGTTCTACATGCGTTCACGATGAACGTGTGCAGACTCTTAAAAACGAGCACGACAATAATAAAGACGGAAAAACCATTTCGGGTTTTATACGGTGTCCTATAAATCTTAAAAACAATTATGGCGATTTCTTTTTCTATTCAGAGCACCTCGTCGGTATTATGTCAACCATTTTCGGCTATTATCCCGAAAGCGTAAAGGCGTATAAAAACGCCGAAAAAATCACCGTCGTGTTCAGATATAAAGATTATGACGTAACCGGTTTATACGTTGACAAAAATAATTTATATTACGCAATGCGTATTGCAGAGAACGGCGTACATGGAGAAGAGTTACCGATAAACGAATTAAATCCATGTTTTAAGATGGAATTCAATATTTTTTACGGGTTGCTTAGCGGCGAGAAACAACGCCTTTCTTATGAAGATTTCATTGCCCCGGTTTTTGTGCTTAATGCAATTCAAAGATCTTTGGAAAGCGGCAACGAAGAGAAAATAAATAAATTCGAGGTGTAGTAATGAATAAACTGATTTTATCCGCTTTTGCGGACGAATATGCCGATAATCTGAAAGAACAATGCGAGGCGTTGAATAAGTTCGGTATCGAATATATCGAGCTCCGCGGAGTGAACGGTAAAAATATTTCCGTTTTAACAGAAAGCGAAGTAAAAGAAACTAAAAAAATACTCGACGATTACGGAATAAAGGTTTCGTCGATAGGTTCGCCGCTCGGCAAAATCGATATAAACGGTGATTTGAACGGACACTTGGAAATGGCGAAAAGAGTTTACGAAACGGCAAATATTCTCGGCGCGAAGACCGTGAGGATATTCTCGTTTTATTCAAAAGAAACGCCGTTCGATAAAAACAAAATATACTCCGGACTTAAAAAACTCGTCGATTTGTCCGGCGATACGGGGCTTACTTTATGCCACGAAAACGAAGCGCGCATTTATGGCGAAAGCCCCGAAAAATGCCTCGAAATAGCCGAATATTTCGGCGGAAGAATCAAGTGCGTGTTCGATATGGGCAACTTCGTTTTAGACGGCTACGAGCCTTTGTCGGCGTATAAACTGTTGTTTGATTATATCGAATA
>CAKQXZ010000172.1 GCA_934292955.1 uncultured Clostridia bacterium | reverse complement strand
AATGAAGAACTATCCGTTTGAATTCCTGGGGGAAAAGGCATGAGTGGTGAAATGAAACGTATGCTTACATCCAAAAATTTTCTGGCAGCCTGGCTGATTGCTTGTGCAGCTCTTCTCTTTGGACAAACCTACCCCAGTCTGAAGAAACCTTTGACTTGTGGTGCTTTTATAAGCCTTCTGGATGGTTCTATAAAAAGTCAGATTGTAGCTTTCATTTTACCCATAGCAGCAGTGCTTACCTGGAGTGATTCTTTCCTGCAGGAGTATAGAAGCGGATTTCTAAAAACTGCTCTCCCCAGAACCAGCCGCAGTCAATATGTGGAAGGAAAGGTTTTTTCTATTCTGATGTCTGGTTTTCTGGTCTGGTTACTGGCAGTCATAACAGTGCTTTTTGTTAATTTTGTTATATTTTATCCTCTGGAAATAGCAGGAGATTTTCAAAAAGATCAGCTGACAGAGCTTCTAATGAAAGCGCTTCGCATGAGTATCCTTGGAAGTATCCTAAGCATCCTTGGCGGAATCTGCGGAACACTATGGGAATCCGCTTATATGGCTTACGGAATTCCTTTTATAAGTTATTATTTCGGAATTATTCTGCATCAACGGTATTTTAAAGATCAACTCTGGTTTTACCCGTCAGAATGGATAACTTCCTCTGGAAACTGGGGGCCATACCAAACTGGTTTATGGTTATTTTTGTTATTATTTCTGCTTGTGCTGATACCAGTACTAGGAGGTGTGTTATATGCTAAAATCGAAGAACTATAAGCTGGCGGAACCAGGTTCCTGTGTACATATAAATCATGTGACCAAGCGTTTCGGCGAGGATCTTGTTCTAAAAGAAGTAAATCTGAATCTGAATTACGGACAGGTATATGGTATTGTTGGAAATAACGGTTCCGGAAAGACCGTTCTTATGAAGTGCATCTGCGGTTTTCTGCCGCCTACAACTGGAACCATCCACGTATTAGGAAAACAAATTGGAAAGGACACTGATTTTCCGGAAAGCCTTGGCGTTATCATTGAGACACCAGGTTTTCTTACCCAATATACAGGAATGAAGAATCTGGAAATTCTGGCGAATATGCAAAAACTGATCTCCAAAGCAGATATCCGCCTTATTCTTCGAAAAGTTGGCCTGGATCCCGATATGAAAAAACCGGTTGGAAAGTATTCGCTTGGAATGCGCCAGCGTCTTGGAATCGCCCAGGCCATTATGGAGGATCCCCGTTTTCTCATTCTGGATGAACCCTTCAACGGACTGGATAAACATGGCGTAGCAGAAATCCGGGAACTTCTTCTGGAACTGAAAGCGGCCGGTAAGACCATCCTCCTTGCCAGCCATAATGAAGAAGATATCCGCATTCTCTGTGACCATGTATATGAAATGGACGGAGGAATCTTGAAGGAAAGGACAGCCTGAACATGAGAGAAGAACGATTACAGAAAAAATCTGTTTTTGTTGTTAAAATAAGCGAGATCATTTGGATTGCTGTAACAACTTCCATAATATTATTTTTTACGTTTCCTTTTGCAGTTTTTGCACAGGAGACTGATCTTGAAAATACAGAAACAGTTTTTGAAGATGAAACAGAAACGGCTCCCGATATAACCCCAGTTCCAGATTCGGATCCAGATCTGGATGGGTTCATATCTGGTGACGATTCTTCTGAAAAAGATAATACCATTCATGTTATTATTGAAAATGAATCCGCTGGCAGTACAGACAACAGTAATACAGATCCAGCCGGTGATGGTGCTATGACAGGAGGGGATCCTTCTTATGGGGATGTTTATACTGGAAATACAGGCGGAGAAACCAGCTCGTCTGGTGAAAAAATCCTCCACAAACCTCAGTTGCTTTTAGAGAACAGTAATCTATCCAGTCAGACACTAAAAGCTGGTACAACCCAGGAAATGTCCGTAATCTTTCGGAATAAAAGCCGTAGCCAGAATGTATATGGATTGAAAATTTCTCTTTCCACGGAAACCAAAGGAATTGAATTTGATAAAAATTCTTTTTACGTGCAGCGTCTGACGCCAGGCGAAGCCATCACTTTAAAACAGAATCTATCTATCGCAGAAGACACAGAGCCAGGTCAGGTAACGATTTTGTTTTCCCTGGAATATGAAGATTCCAAAGCCACCGGTGCCACTGGTACAGAAACTCTGACGTTTAACGTCACACAGCCTGTACGTGCAGAATTGGAAGCGTCTGATATTCCCTCCGTTTTTTACACAATGGACACTGTGGAAATACCAGTAAAAGCACTAAATTTAGGACGGGATAAAATATATAATGCGAAAGTACAGTTAGAAGCAGATGGACTAAGTCCAAAGGAGACGGTATTTCTTGGAAACGTAGATGCAGGAACAGCTGCCGAGGGCTCAATAAGAATATATGTAAAGGGAAGTTCCGGAGCTGAGAACACTGCCGGAAAGCTGATTCTCACTTACGAGGATTCCACAGGTAACCCCTACCAGACAGCTGTGGATTTCACCTCCGTGATCAAAGAATCACAGATCAAGCTTGGTTTTGAAAAAACCCCGGTGACCATTTATTATCCGATCGAGGCATTGAACCATTTGCTGGA
>CAKQXZ010000171.1 GCA_934292955.1 uncultured Clostridia bacterium | reverse complement strand
ACTACAGCCTGATCAGAACTTAGCTTTTGAATCGACGATTCAATTTGTTTCAATGATTTTTGTGTTTCATCTTGTTCTCGCTTATTCTCTTTTAATTCAGAAGATACATCCTCTATTTGTGATTCAATGTTATCCATTTATTTTCTTCTTTAATTCCTTAATTTTATTTTTACCTTGCTCTATAGCCGCTGATCTGCTTTCTACAACCTGCATCGCTTCTGAAACATCTTCACCAATACTAGTTAAGGAATTTAATTCTGTCTTTGATGTATTATTTTCTTGCTCCATATTTTCATAATCAGACTCTAACTCATCTAAATCTGATTCTAGATTCTGCAACTTACTTTCAGCAGCTTCTACATCCTGTTCTCTACTTTCCTTGTTACCTTCTAATTTCTCTTTAACTTCATTATCCTCGATATTACTTATAGCTTCTTCAATTTTAGCTAGCTTATTTTGCGCTTCTTCCAACTCTTGTTTACTTTCATCGATTTCTTCAGCCTTACTCTCTAAATCATTCTCAACTGTTTCAAGGTTTTCTAAACTTGCCATCTTAATCTCCTTTCTTTTTTAGTGATTGTAAATACTTATCATAACTTTCATAATCATGATAACTTTCTAAATATTCAGTAAGCTTTAAAGCACAATCATCGCATTTATGACATTGTGCTATCTGTTTCTTTGCAAATTCCTGGAAATGGATAAATGCACAATATCCAAATTCATCGCCTACTTCACCAAACTTTTCTTTTAAACGTGCATATTCTGGAATAACAAATGTCTTATATAACTGACAAATTCCAAGTCTTGCACGTAATGATTCACGAAGTTTACTATCGTTCGCAAATTTCAATTCATAAAGATCGACATTATTTTCAAATATTTTTCTTGTAAATGCTTCTACCTGATCTCTTACTCTTCTATTACAAGTCTTACAGCACTTATTACATAATTCATATGGTTTATAAAGTTCAGGATGATTCATTTCATAATCCTGCATCATAACCTTTAATTCAGAATCTAGTGGTGGTTCTTCGACTTGATGGAATTCTTTAAAGTTCAACATTCTTACAAGTCTTACATGATCTTCACCTTCATGATAAATATAGGCATGACCTGATTTGAAATGTACGACCTGTTTCATTTGTATTTCATCTAAGTCCATTGTATTACCAATAACTTCTCTATCATCTTTTGCAGTCATACGCATTAATACTTTAACGTTTGTTTGTTTAACAGCCTGTGCTGCAATTGCGGTAGGAAGCTGATCAGCAATCAGAATTCCTTCACCTAATGCTCTCATTTCAGCAAGCATATTTACAAATATTTCAATAGTATGTGCTTTAGGATCTGCTCTGTTTTCACTGCCATTACCAGTAGAAGCAATTAAGTTATGTGCTTCTTCTACTAAAAGCATATGTTTTAGTTTACTTCCTGATCTTCTTTCTACCTTACAGTATTCATATACATAAGTAAGAAGGAACATCATCATAAGTGATTTTTCACTACCATTTAAACTATCTAATTCAAGAACAACTGGCCCATTCATTAAATCTTCCATTGGAATAGATTTCTTAGTATCCAGCATCTTTCCTTTAGAACCACGTCTTAAAGAATTTAATCTTTCTAGTAATGAGGCCTGGAAGTCACTCTTCATTTTTGCATCAAATCCAGAATGAGAAACAATATATTCAGCACTTTCACATAAGTCTGATAATGTTGGTGTTTCTAATCCTGGTTCTCCACCTACACTACCGTCATACCAGCCCTTTAGCTGATATGTACGTTTAATAGCCTGTTCTAGAAAGATTGGTAATGGATCAAATAAATCAAACGCCCCAATAAAACATGATTGTAAGCTTGAAATATGTCTTTCTAGTTTAATACCTGGTAAGACTTCCATAGGGTTAAATCTGAAAGGACTGACTCCTTCATCCCCTAATGTAAATACTTTAATATCTGTCATTTCTTTTAATGTCTTTAAAGCACGATATTCTGTTTTTGCTGGTTCAAGAACAATAAAAGGAATATGATGATCCCATAACTGATAAAGGATATTAAACATAGCAGTTGTTTTACCACTACCTGGAACACCTACAATAAGTCCATGCTTTGCGAACTGCTGTACATCAAAAGATGCAGGTAAATCCACACCACTTGAATCATCAAGATAGTTACCTAATCTAATTTCATTTTTAATTGCTTTTCTAGTAGAAAAATCTCTTAATCCTGTATCTAATCTAAGACCTGGGAATCCTGTCTGTTTTGGAATAGGAATTCTAAAATAGTTACTGATTTCTTCTAATGAACAAAGTCTATTAAATCTCTGTGCACGATAAGGTGCTGTATCTCTATTCTTAATCCAGTAAGGTGTTGGTTGAATACTTACATTAAGATATTCATAGTCATTGAGCATAGTATCAAAGATCTTAACACCTTTTTTAAAGATTCTTACTTGACCTTCATTCTTAACAGAATTAGATAATAATGAATGTGAAATCATTGCAGCATTATCTTCAGAAAATACTCTTATAGAACTTAAGAATAAACGACTTACTTCGTATTGTTTATTCATCTTGTCATAATTATCTGAAGGAACACGCATAATAGGTACTGGTT
>CAKQXZ010000170.1 GCA_934292955.1 uncultured Clostridia bacterium | reverse complement strand
ACGTTTTTAATAACTGCGCCGTTGCCGACATGTCCGAACATACCGTTTGTACTAACCGCAAAACCGGATATCGTGTGTCCGAGACCGTCGAACGTGCCGCGGAAACCGAAATTTGCCTCCCAATTCTTTACAGTACCTTGGTAAGACAAATTTGCCATCATAGGCTTACTCCATTTAACGTTTATATCGTTAGCAAGAACATAATAACCGTAAATCGAAGTATTGTTATCGATATTAGCCTGAGTTACTTTTACAACGTCGAGATCGTCTACCGTGCGAATAATTTTTGTTGCCAACAAAACGTTCACATTGAACGTATAAATGACGTTGTTCTTAACGGTTGAAGCAAGTAATGTAAGCGCGCCCGTTTCGGTAATACCGCTTAAATCGACGTTGAGTTTGCCGTCTGAAACAGCTCCGTCGCCCAAAATCTTGCCGTTGTGGGTTAAACTGACGGTATCGCCGATATATTCGGTTGCAAACGAAAGGTCGATTTGAGTTGCGGTTGTTTCAAGTAAAATGGTTTCGTGCGCAAGTGCAACGTTTTCGTTAGTATATACGGTTACGCCGTCTAATTCATGAATAATTGTCGTGTCGTTGCGTTCATCTTTACTATAACCTAACATAGTAAACGATTTAACTTTTACTTCAACGTTATTGAACGAGTTATTGTTTACAACATAACCGAAAATCGAGTAGACATCATATTTGCTTGCGTCGATCTTTATGTCTGTCAGCTTGTTATACTGCATATATCTTGAAGCGAAGAAACCCTGCGTATGTTCTATTCCTGCGCCGGCATTAACGTATTCTACATTGCTAAGGGTAACGCCGGTTATTTCAGCTCCGCGTACCGTTCCGCCGAATAATGCGCCGTTATATTGTCCGTTATATTTGAATTTATCAAACTTAACGTTTTTAATAACTGCGCCGTTGCCGACATGTCCGAACATACCGAAAGTATTGACTGCAAAACCCGAAATCGTGTGGCCGAGACCGTCGAACGTGCCGCGGAAGCCGAAATTTGCCTCATAATTCTTTACAGTATCATTGTAACTCAAACTTGCCGTCATAGGCTTACTCCATCTTACGTTTATATCGTTGCCAAGAACATAATAACCGTAAATAGAAGTATTATTATCGATATTAGCCTGAGTTACTTTTATAACGTCGAGATCGTCTGCCGTGCGAATAATCTTAGTTGCCAGAAGAACGTTCACGTTGAACGAATAGTACACGCCGTCTTTATCTGTAGTGGCGACAAATGTAAGATTGTCCGCGTCGGTCATTTCGCTGAAATCTACGGTAAGTTTTCCGCCGTTTAACGCGCCGTTTCCGAGAACTTTATCACCATAAGCAAGGCTTGCGTTTTCTGTAAAATATGCGCTTGCGAACGAAAGATCGAGTTCGGTGGTCGCTAAATCGGCAAGGATTGTTTGATGTGCGACTTCAACCGTTTTTGTAAGTCTTTCGACGGTTACGTTGATAGTTACGTGCGCTTTTTTGCCATCCGCGGCGGTGTAAGTAGCCGTTAAAACGGTTTCGCCCATAGCGAGAGCTTTAACGGTATATTCGGCGCTGCCTGTAATTTCAACAATACCTTCGGTCGATTGAGTCCAAGCCATAACGGCATTTTCGGTAACGGTTGTTCCGAGCGTGACTTTGAACGAGAACGTTACTTTGTCGGGTTTGCCCTCGTCTTTTGCGGTGTAAAGTTTAAGCGAGTAACCGCTTTCGGTTTTTTCAAGTACTTCTGCGCTCGTATCGAAAACGAATCTTTCGGCAGAGCCGCATGCGCAAGCGCGGTAATCGTTACCGTTTGCGTCGGTAGTCCATGCGTAAGCGTGGTTTACGGTAAGCGTTGCGGGATTACTTTCGGCTGCGGCATAATTGTTGTTGCCTGCCGTGTAAGCCTTAATATAATAAGTATCTGCAATAAGACCGTCGGCGGGAATATCTATATATTCGCCGTCAGCCGCGGTTGCGTATTTATAAGTAACGACCGTACCCGCGGTTGCGGTTGCGTTAAGAACTATATTCTGTTTACAAGTAACGGCATCGATCCCGAAATCGTTTATCGCGTTGTCGCCCTTTAACATTTCAAATTCGGCAATAGCGGAAGCTCCCTTATAATCGTCGTCTTCGGCAACGGTTGCTTTTACGAAATATGCGCCTGCGCGTTTTTCGATAGCTTCCCATGCAACGTATTCGCCGTCGGCTGTAAGAGCATAAGCATAAACTATCTCCGATCCTTCGGGAACGTGAGTTGCATTAGCGGTTACAACAGGCGTTACGTTTTCGCCGTATTTAACGTCTTCGGCGGAAACGGTAACGGCGTTTTCATTCTTTGCTTTTGTAATTTCAAAAGAAATTACGGCTTCCGCGCCGTCATAGTTTTCGGTCGCTTCTACATACGCCTTTACAAAGTAAGTGCCCGCCGCCGTGGGAACGTTTTCGGTATAAGTGCCGTTCTGTTCGGTTGCGTAAGCAAATTTTACTTCGCCGAATTCCGCATTTGCCGCAGGTACGTTTGCGGTTTCGCCCGCCCTCCATCCGTCAAGCGTAAGATCGCTTACCGAGTTGGTCGCTTTTGTAATGACAAATTTAAGCGTAAGCGTTGTCGCGTCGGCTTCATCGGGTGTTTTCCATTCGTAAGCGTTTTCGTCGGT
>CAKQXZ010000169.1 GCA_934292955.1 uncultured Clostridia bacterium | reverse complement strand
CCGAGAACATAATTTCTTGTGGTATAAAGAAAACAAAGTAACAAAAATATGTACGAATATATAGAAAAATTCAAAAAACTCGGGTTCGGTTTGTTCGTTCATTTCGGGCTTTACAGCGTAGTCGGCAAAGGCGAATGGTATCTGCACCTGAATCCGAAAGCGAATAAAGAAAAATATAATAACCTTGTAAATCGATTTAATGTTAAAAAAACTTGGGCGAAAGACCTTGTGAAAACGGCGAAAGCGGCTGGGTGTAAATATATCACGCTCACAACTCGCCATCACGACGGATTTTCGCTTTACGATACTCAAGGACTTAATGATTTCGATGCGCCGCATTCCGCTTGCGGGCGCGACCTCATCCGCGAGTTCGTCGAAGAGTGCAACAAAGAAAACGTCGTTCCGTTTTTTTATCACACGCTGCTCGATTGGAATAATCCCGATTACGAGAACGATTTCCCGAAATACATCGATTATCTCGATAAAAGCATAGAAATTCTGTGCCGCGATTACGGAAAAATCGGCGGGTTCTGGTTTGACGGAATGTGGGATAAACCGAACGAAAATTGGCAAGAAGACAGGCTTTACGGAATGATAAGAAAATATCAGCCCGAAGCGATGATTGTGAACAACACGGGTTTAAGCGCGCTTGGAAAAACGGGGCATAAAGAAATCGACAGCGTTACTTTCGAACGCGGAAAACCTGCTTTTGTTGATACTTCCGAAAAGCCGATTGCGGGTGAAATGTGTCAGGTGCTGAACGACCATTGGGGTTATACAAAAGACGATTGCAATTACAAATCGGTTAAAGAGTTAATCGAAAACCTAATCGACTGCCGCAAGTTCGGATGCAACTTTTTGCTTAATACCGGGCTTAAAGGCAACGGCTCGGTAAACCAAACCGATAAATGCCTTTTAACCGAAGTCGGTAAATGGGTAAAGGCGAACAAAGGCTTTATTTACGGCGCGTATCCCTCGGATAAGACCGCCGAAAATGCCGATGTTTTAACCGACGGCAAAAAATATTACGCCGTGATTAAAAACGTGAATATGAGCGCCGATCCCAACGTTGCTCTGGGCGGCGACATGAGTGCTGTAAAATTAAACTTTGCGGCAAAGCGAGCGAAATGGCTCGACAGCGGCGAAAAAATCAAGATAAACAAAGATAATTCGTTTGCGGTAAAACCTTTTGATTACGGCAGAAGTTACTCGGTACGAGTTGCCGAAATAGAATTATAACGAACTCAAAACATAATAAAGGAGAAAAATCATGGCAAAATCAAGACTTATAGGGGAATATCCGGTAATAGGTATAAGACCGACGATCGACGGCAGACGCGGAAAGATCAAAGTGCGTGAATCGCTCGAAGACCAAACTATGAATATGGCGAAATCCGCCGCAAAACTCATTGAAGAAAACGTTTTTTATTCCAACGGCGAACACGTTAAGGTAATAATCGCCGATACGACTATCGGACGTGTTGCGGAAGCGGCGGCTTGCGCGGACAAGTTCAAAAAAGCGGGTGTAGATATTACGCTTACCGTAACGCCTTGCTGGTGTTACGGCGCGGAAACCATGGATATGGATCCGATGACGATAAAAGCCGTTTGGGGCTTTAACGGAACGGAAAGACCGGGCGCGGTTTATCTTGCTTCGGTTCTTGCAACTCACGCGCAGAAAGGATTGCCCGCGTTCGGTATTTACGGACACGAAGTTCAGGAAGCCGACGACACCTCCATTCCCGCCGACGTGCAGGAAAAAATGTTGCGTTTTGCGAGAGCGGCTGTAGCGGTTGCGACTATGCGCGGTAAATCGTATTTGCAGATCGGTTCGGTTACCATGGGTATCGGCGGTTCTATCATCAGCCCCGAATTCTTTGAAGAATATCTCGGTATGCGCGTTGAATCGGTTGACGAAGTTGAAATTATCCGCCGTATGACCGAAGGCATTTACGATAAAGCCGAATACAAAAAAGCACTCGCATGGGTTAAGGAAAAATGCCGCCCCGACTTCGACAAAAATCCCGAAGAAATGCAGAAAACTCCCGCACAGAAAGAAAAAGACTGGGAATTTACCGCAAAAATGGCGTGCATAATCAAAGATTTATTTAACGGCAACAAGAAACTTCCCAAGGGCAGAGAAGAGGAAATGGTCGGTCATAACGCGATCGTCGGCGGTTTCCAGGGGCAACGCCAGTGGACGGACTTTTATCCTAACTGCGATTTCCCCGAATCCATTCTTAATTCGTCGTTCGACTGGAACGGCGCGAGAGAGCCGTATATTTTAGGCACGGAAAACGACACGCTCAACGCAACGAGCATGTTGTTTATGAAGCTTTTAACGGGCAGAGCGCAAATGTTTGCGGACGTTCGTACTTATTGGTCGGGTGAATCGGTCAAGCGCGTTACCGGTTACGAACTCGAAGGTCATGCAAAAGAAGCGGACGGCTTTATTCACCTTATCAACTCGGGCGCGTGCTGCGTTGACGCTTGCGGCGAAGTCAAGGACGAAAACGGCAACGCCGTTATGAAAAAATGGTGGGAAGTTACCGATGCCGATATCGATACCATGATGAACGCAACCACTTGGCCGTATGCCGATTTAGGATATTTCCGCGGCGGCGGTTATTCAAGCCGTTTTGTAACGCGTGCGGAAATGCCCGCTACGATGATAAGACTTAA
>CAKQXZ010000168.1 GCA_934292955.1 uncultured Clostridia bacterium | reverse complement strand
TATTACGGCATACAAATCAAACTATGAACACTAAAACAAACAGCCGTACGAAATTAAACTCTGCGGCTTTTATTTTACAAAACTTTTATTTTACAAAGGAGTAGTCAATATGGATGTTTTTATAATTCATTCGGGTTGCGATAAACCCAAGGTCGACGATATTATTTCGAACATTAAAAAGACGGCATTCTCCTTCAATGCACTCGCTCTTAAAAACGGCGGAAAGTTCTGGAAAAACGGCGCAAAGAAAAAAATCAAAAAGGCGCAAATGGTAGTGTTTTTCGTCGGAGAAACATCGCATTTAAGCAAAAATATCGACTGGGAAATACAGACGGCTATAAAATTCAAAAAGCCGATATATACGGTAAAACTTGACGAATCTTATATAGTAAACACAAGTCTTCAAACCGTTAACGCGTTTTCAGAAGCGAGCGAACATTACAACACGGATACAACTCTCGACGGCATTGAAAAGATAATCAAAGATTACGATTCCGGCAATTATAAAGTGTTCAATCAAAGTATCGAATCGCTAGACAAAGAAGTATTGCTCGAACAGTACAAACTATTTTTACAAACTTCCGAAGACCTTGTTTCAAGAAGACAAAACGCAAACAACTTCTATATTTCCGTCAATTCGGCATTGATGGGCGTTTGGGGCATGATATGGGCTTTGAACATTCTGCCGCTGTATAAATTCTTTATAGGGTTGCTTATTTCGGCAATAGGAATTATACTGTCCGTTTCATGGATTAAGTTGCTTTCGTCATACGGAAATCTGAACGGCAGTAAAATGAAGATTATCAGTTATATCGAAAAGCAATTACCCGTATCGTTGTACGACGCCGAATGGGCAGCCTTGTCCGACAGATTGAACAAGAAAAAATACGTTTCTTTTACCGACAGCGAAAAGAAAATACCGATTTTGTTTATCGCCGTTTACATATGCGCTTTAGCATGCAGCATAACTTTTATACTGTAAAATAACAAAAAAATAAAACGAACCCGGGATACAATCTTGAGTTCGTTTTTTATATACGAAATTACATCGCTCAATCAGCGATGGGCAATGCAAACCTTGAGCAGTAGCGGCGGGTTTCGATTTCGCGCCCCGTGTAAGGAGCGACTATACCGAGAACACGCGGGTCGCCCGTCGGAGTCAAGCCGCGCGCCTTCACTTCCGAGCCTAAAGCAAGCCATGCATTGTCCGTACCCGAATAATCGCCGTAATACAGCACCGACAAAACCCGGCACTCCGGCAGCACCACCGCTCCCGCAGGGGCTTTATCCGCTTGCACGGGAACGCAAACGGCATAAGGATACGGCTCGTTAGCGATATGCCCGCTAAGATAGTCATCGCGATGGGAAATCGTAAACAGCGGCTCTTCCGAAAGCACGCACCCCCGTTTAACGCATTGACTGTAAAAATCGTACATATCAGCGTATTTATCGGTAACCGTACGCCCGACGCACTGCCGCATCATGCAAGTCACGGCAGGCAACCGCATTATCTGTACGGAAATATTCGATTCGTCCGACGAACGCAGCCGCAGTTCTTCAACGCCGCGCTGAATGTCGTACAAACGTTGCTCCAATGCGTTCAGCAAACCCGAAATCTCGCCGCCGCGTGCGAAATAATCGGCTATCTGTTCGGTATCAAGCCCCATGTTCTTGAATTTTTCGATTTGCAAAACACGAGCCACATTGTGGTTGTCATAATATCTTCTTCCGCTATCCGCCGAAATATACGCAGGAGTCAGCAGCCCCTTCTCTTCCATTCGCATAAGCGTACTGCGCGAAAGTCCGCACGCATGTGCCGCTTCGGTAATCTGAAACAACTTTTTTGTATCCTTTTCCATTTTTTCCGGTAAAACTCCTTGATTCGTTCACACATGAACGATATATAATGATTATAAATAGAAAACGCCGTAGTGTCAAGACTATAGGCGGAATAAATACTGAAAAATACTGAAAAAGGAGTTAACGATGAATACAATAAAAGCCCTGAAAGGTCTGTTAGGAGCGGTATTACTCCTATGCACCTTTTTGTGCGTAACAATAATAAGCGTAACAATGATAACGGTCGCTGCGGCAAACGGCGATGCGCATATTCATCCGATTTACTGTGCAACGCACACAAACGTCGGAGATCATACGGGCGAATGCGCCCCCGTAACCTATACGGCGCGGGACGGAATAACCGATAACACCTACACCGACGATACAGCCTACATTTATCTGACCGTCGACGGCACTCGTCTAGACGACAAGACCGCCATTTACGCATATGAAGCCGCTAAAACCGCCTACGACGGACTTTTCGACGACGAAAAGAGAATGGAGGGAAACGATACGCAAACCGCCTTAAACGCCGGAACATACACTCTGCTTGTTCAATATACCGACGGCAGTACGGACGGCGAAGACACATTCTACGTTACAAATAGTGCTCCCCCGATTTCGCCCGGTTCAAGCGAGCCGTCGATTTCAACCAAAGTACACAGCATTGCACTTTGGTCAAGCATTTCGCTCATCTGCTTGATAGTCCTTATAATTCTGATAGCACTGATAGTATTTTTATTGTCGTTGCTCAAAAAACGCAAACAAAAAAACGACGAGAATAATAAAAACGGCAGAACCTGAAAAGGTCGCCGCCATTAAACAAAAAAACACATCTGAATAAAAACACACCCTTATAA
>CAKQXZ010000167.1 GCA_934292955.1 uncultured Clostridia bacterium | reverse complement strand
CGTAACCGAGTATAAAAATCAGCGAAACGCTTTCGTCGGGCTTTAATACAATATCCTTTCTTAAAAATGCCGAAGGCGCCCAACCGCTTGCTTTTTCGTTGTAAGAAGTGTGTTCTGTAACGGCAATCGGAGTGTCAAACCCGTTGAATTTACCTAAAAAAGTATCTCTGTCCGTGTCGAATCCGTCGATTTTTTCGTTAAGCGAGAAAAACGCATAGTGATCTCTTCTCTCGCGGTATTCGGTTTTATGGTATACCGTGCCGAAATTTTCGTCGTTTACTATTTCGACTTCGCCCGTATTGTAGTTTCTCTGAAAATTCGTGGTATCGTCCTGCGCGTTCCACAAACAGAATTCAACTCCGCCGTAAACAGATAAAGTTTTCGTTTCGCTTGTGGTGTTTTTAATTTCAAGCAGATTTATTTCGCAGTTGTCGTTAAGCGGAACAAAACAGGTAAGGTCTGCTTTAACGCCGTTTTTAACGCTTTCGAAAACAGTGTAGTTAAGTCCGTGTCTGCATTTGTAAGCGTCGAGGGGAGTTTTGCAGGGGAGAAATGCGGGCGAAAAAGTCGTGTTTCCGTCGGTTATGTAATAATATCTGCCGCCGTTATCGGTTGCGGGCGAGTTGTAGCGGTAACGGGTTATTCTTCTTAGTTTTGCGTCGCGGTAAAACGAGTATCCGCCCGCCGTGTTAGATATAATGGAAAAAAAGTCGTCGTTCCCGAGATAATTTATCCAGGGCAGCGGGGTATAAGGGGTATTTATCACATACTCTCTGCGTTCGTCGTCAAAATGTCCGAATTGCATTTTCTAAAAAACTCCTTTGTTGTTTGTCGGGTAGATATTAGCAAATGTATTACGTTGTGTAAATGCTTATAATATTACAGGCGAAGAAATCTAAAAAAATAATTAAGAAAACATATTGCAATTATGTAAAACATGTCTTAAAATGGCAGTGCAAAGCAAAATAAAAAGGTGGCTTAAATGAAAGAGAACTTTATTTGGGGCGCGGCGAGTGCGGCTTATCAGATAGAAGGCGGTTTTAACGAAGACGGAAAAAGTCCGAGCATATGGGACGAGTTCACCCACGCGAAAAAATCATACAGAGAACAGACGGGCGACGTCGCTTGCGATCATTATCACAGGTATGAAGAAGATATTGAACTGATGAAAGAGTCCGGAATAAAATCCTATCGTTTTTCATTATCGTGGTCGCGTATCATGCCCTCCGAAAACGTTGTGTGCAAAAAGGGTATAATGTTCTATAATCGACTTATAGACCGACTTATCGACAATAATATCATTCCTTTCGTGACTTTATATCACTGGGATATGCCTATGTGGGTATATGAAAAAGGCGGTTTTTTAAGTAAAGATACAATTAAATATTTCGCCGATTATGTCGGCGTAGTTGCCGACTCTTTCGGCGACAGGGTAAAGAATTTTATTACCGTAAACGAACCGCAGTGCGTGCTTCATGGCGGGTTGTATTCCGACGCGCTTGCTCCCGGAATAAAACTTTCCCTTAAAGAACTGCTTTTAGCGGGACACAATCTGTTGCTTTGCCACGGCGAAGCGGTAAGAATATTAAGGCAAAAGGTAAAAGATGTAAAAATCGGAATGAGTACATGCGGTTGGGTGACTTGCCCGTCCGATAATTCGCCCGAATGTGAGAAAAAGGCATACGAAAATTTCTTTGCCGTGTGGAAAGAGCAACCGATGAATTGCATGTCTGTTTTGTCCGATCCCGTTTATCTCGGCGATTATCCCGAAAAATATTACGAGTATTTCAAGGACGATCTGCCGTGCATTACCAAAGACGAGCTTAAAAAGATTTCGCAACCGCTTGACTTTATAGGTCAGAACATCTATTCGGGATTTTATATGGATAAAAGTGGGGCTATAGCACCGTTTTCGGATGGTTCATCGCAAAACGATATGGGCTGGGATGATATTCCCGAGTCGGTTTATTACGGAATAAAGTTCCTTCATAAACGATATAAATTACCCGTTATCGTAACCGAAAACGGCACCGCTCAAAACGACAGAGTGTGTCTTGACGGCAAAGTTCACGATTATTACAGGATAGACCACATCGCGCGCTATCTTCTGCAAATAAAAAGAGCCGTCGACGAGAATATTCCCGTAAACGGCTATTATCACTGGTCTTTTACCGATAATTTCGAATGGAAACACGGCTTTTCCAAGCGCTTCGGTCTTGTTTTTATCGACTATAAAACGCAGAAAAGAATTAAAAAAGATTCGTTTTATTTCTATAAAGAAGTCATAAAAACAAACGGTAAAATTCTGAACGATCCCGAAAAAATATTTCAGACAATCAAGGGGTAAAGATTTTATCTTTGTTTTACAAAAAAATCAGATAAAGCATTCGTAAAGTTTGCCGATTTCGGCTTTGGCGTTGTAATATTTAATCAGTTCAGAAACCGAAACCACCTGATAACCGAGGGTTTTCAGTTCGGGTAAAAGCCTTTTTACCGCTTTAATCGATTTATCGTACCCTTGGTGCATAAGTACGATTCCGCCATCCAAAAGGTTTGAAACGACAGTGTTGTATATATCGTTTTCGGTAGTGGAGTCCTGCCAGTCAGACGTATCGAGCGAAGTCGTCCAATTTATAAAAGTCGACCTATAGAGCGATAAAACGCGGTTATCGGCATGCCCGCCCGCCGGGCGAACAAGGTGAAAAT
>CAKQXZ010000166.1 GCA_934292955.1 uncultured Clostridia bacterium | reverse complement strand
CGACGGGCGGACTTAAAAAGTCGGGCTATAAGTTCGTTAAAAGGCTGAATGAACTCAATATACCGCTCGATCTCGCGCATGCCGACCGAAGGACTTTTTTTCAGGCTCTCGATGTTGCCGATAAAGTTTTATGTTCGCACACGTCATTTTCTTTTATTTGCGACAAACCGAGAAATATCGACGACGAGCAGATTAAAGCGATAATCGAGCGTAAAGGAATAATAGGCGCGTGCTTTGTCGGATACTTTCTCGGCGCAAAATTTGGCGATTATAAAGAAGCTAAAATGGCGTTTTATCGACTTATAGACGGTTTTTTGCAAAAATACGGCAATAAAAATCTGTGTATAGGGAGCGATTTGTTCGGTTCCGATTTTCTTGCGTTTTCGAACTATGACGAGTTTTTTAACGAGTTTTGCGATTGCTTTTTAAGTAGAATCGGCGATATGAAATCGCTTGAAAAAATACTTTATAAAAACGCGCTCGGTTTTTTTGGCGAAAGGCGGTTTGATAAAACTGCGCGATAACCGTATATTACAAACGACGAGAAAAATTATAAAACTTTCCGACGGCTTTGGGTCGATTAAGAAAATGTGGCTGCGACGAATGCTTGTTGATGGCGAATTATAAAAATTGTGTTAAAATTAGGTTAAAGAAAGGTGGCAATAAGCCGATTGTCGATAAAAAGTTAATGTAAAAGACATTTTGATTTGACAAACAAATGTCGATTATCTATAATCAAGCCGATACTGCGGTTTTGTTTTGCGTTGTCTTTCGCTATGAAAGAAAACTTGCGGTATATTACGGGAGAGAAAAATGGATTATAATCTTATTTTTAACGAATGGGTTTCGAATCCGCTGTTATGCGCGGAAGGGTTGACCGAACTTAACTCGATCAAAGACGACGAAGAAGCGAAAGAATATCGCTTCGGCACCGAACTTGCGTTCGGAACGGCGGGAATGCGCGGTATTATAGGTTACGGCACGAATATGATGAATATTTACACCGTTCGCCGTGCGACCAAAGGGCTTGCCGACTATGTACTCTCGCTTGGCGCAAAAGCCGCTTCGCGCGGGGTCGTTATTTCGTACGATACGCGCAACTACTCGAGAACGTTTGCGGTTAACGCTGCGGGTGTGCTTATTTCTGCGGGCGTTCAAGTGCATTTGTATGCCGAACCGCGCCCCGTGCCGATGCTCAGTTTTGCCGTGCGCAAACTCAAAGCCGCGGCAGGGATAATGATTACCGCAAGCCATAACCCCAAAGAATATAACGGTTACAAGGTTTACGGACCCGACGGCGCGCAACTTTCGCCCGAAGCGACGGCTGTAGTCGTTGAAAAAATCAAGGCGGTTTCAGACTGGTTCTCGGTAAAAACTTTCGAAATCAGGGAAAATACCGTAAATTCGCTTTTGTCGTATATTCCCGCGTCGCTCGAACGCAAATATTATCATAACGTAATAAAGCAGGGCGTTTCGCGCAAGGCGGTAAAAGCCGAAGGCAAAGATATTAAAATCGTTTATACGTCGCTGCACGGAACCGGATATGAACCGGTTACGACGGTACTTTCTAAAATGGGGATCTGCGTTGACGTGGTTCCCGAACAGGTTGAGTTCGACGGGAATTTTTCTACCGTGGACGTACCTAACCCCGAGGATAAAAAAGCGTTGACGATGGGTATCGCGCTTGCCGAAAAGGTTAAAGCCGACGTTGTTTTCGGTACCGACCCCGACTGCGACAGACTTGGCGTTGCCGTTCGCGACGATAAGGGCGAGTTTGTAGGGCTCTCGGGTAATCAGGTCGGAGTGCTGCTGCTCGATTACGTTCTTTCGCGCCTTAGCCAGAGTAAAAAGTTGCCCGATAACGCCGCGGTCGTAAAGAGTTTTGTTTCGACTAATCTTGCAAAGGCTGTTTGCGACGGGTACGGAGTCGATCTTTACGAAACGCCTGTCGGATTCAAGTTTATAGGCGAAAAAATCAAGCAGTTCGAAAGCGATAAATCGGGCGTGTTCGAATTCGGGTTCGAAGAATCGTGCGGGTATCTGCGCGGAACCTACGCGAGAGATAAAGACGCGGTTGTTGCGAGTATGCTGTTTGCAGAACTGTGCTGCTGGTGCGCTTACCGCGGCAATACCGTTTACGGAATGCTGCAGGATATTTACGCGCGCTTCGGCTATGTTTACGATATTACCAAGAGCAAAGTTTATTCCGGCATAAATGCGATGCGCGATATGAACGCCGTCGTCGAAAAAATGCGCGGAATGCACGTCGAAAAAATAGATATATATAATGTTAAAGCAATCCGCGATTATCTGACCGGCGAAAAGACCTATGCTGACGGCGAAAAAGAAAAACTCGAATACAGCGGACTTAACTGCCTGTATTACGAACTCGAGAACGGCGGATTTATCTGTCTGCGCCCGAGCGGAACCGAACCCAAACTTAAGATTTATTACTCGGTGACGGCATCCGATCGCGAACTCTGCGTTAAAACTTACGAATGTCTGTCCGCTGCGTTCGAAAAAGAATGCCTTGGCGAATAAGTTTATATAAGGACATATTTTTTCGGCTTGTTTTCGCTGAAAATGAGCCGAAAAATATTCTTTGAAAAAAAATATATAAAAATTGAAAAATGTCGAAAAAACGCTTGACTTAGAAAAGACGTAATGGTATTATGGGTAGGCTGTCAAGTGAGACGGCAAGTGCAGCGG
>CAKQXZ010000165.1 GCA_934292955.1 uncultured Clostridia bacterium | reverse complement strand
CCGCTTAACCCCTTGCATCCCGTACACAGATTAAGGCAAATTTTAAGGACACTTAATCATCCGCTGGTTCTTATCGAACGCGGTTATGAAAATCTATTGCCGGAAGAATGCGAAGAAATATATTTTACGGCGGACGGCGGCAATACCTTGTTTTTCGACGATGCCGAAGAAAAGGACAATCCTGAAATTCTCGATAAAAGACGAATCAACCATATAGATACCGATCCTCTTTATATTATGTTTACGTCCGGTTCGACGGGTACGCCGAAAGGTATTGCGGTGTCCCACCGCTCGGTAATCGATTTTATAGGCGAATTCGTAAATTTATTCGGGATAAATGATTCCGACGTAATCGGAAATCAGGCTCCGTTCGATTTCGACGTTTCCGTAAAGGATATCTATTCGACGATTGCCGTCGGTGCTACGATGCAAATTATCCCGAAAAAATGTTTTTCGTTTCCGATGCCGCTTATAGATTTTTTGATCGATCGAAAAGTTACCACTCTTATATGGGCGGTTTCGGCGCTTTGTATTATCTCGACTTATCGCGGGTTTTCTTATAAAGTCCCCGCCAATATAAAAAGAGTTCTGTTCAGCGGCGAAGCAATGCCTGTAAAACATCTTAATATATGGAAAAAGGCTCTGCCCGAAACCGTGTTCGTAAATCTTTACGGACCTACGGAAATCACTTGTAATTGCACTTACTATATTACGCCAGGCGGTATTTTCGATAAAGAAGTATTGCCGATCGGAACGCCTTTCCCGAACGAGAGAGTCTTTCTTCTGTCCGAAAACGGCGATAACATAACCAAACCGAATACTGTCGGCGAAATATGCGTTTCCGGCACGGCATTGTCGCTCGGATATTATAATTGCAAGGAAGAAACCGAAAAGGCTTTCGTTCAGAATCCTGTCAATCCGTATTATAACGAAATAATTTATAAAACGGGAGATCTCGGTTATTACGACGAAATCGGCAATCTGTGTTTTGTCGGAAGAAAAGATTTTCAGATAAAACACATGGGACACAGAATAGAACTTGCCGAAATCGAAACCGCTTTAACGTCGATAGAAAACGTTGACCGCGCGATTTGCCTTTACAATTCGCATAAAGAGAAAATAATCGGCATCTACCAAGGCGCTGCCGAATCTTCCGTCGTTGCCGCAGGATTGCGCGATTCGTTGCCTGCGTTTATGATACCTTCTCACTTTGAGAAAATCGAAAAATTTCCGCTGAACGAAAACGGAAAAATCGACAGGAAAAAAGTAAAGGAGTTGTACTTGAAATGAACGTTGAGAATATACAAACGCCCGCATACGTTTTCGATGTTGATCGCTTAATTTGTCGGATAAAAAAATTAAAAGGATTTTTCGGTAAAAACGTTTCGATTTGCTTTGCAATAAAAGCAAACCCCTTTATAATAGGCGCAATAAAAGACGAAGCGGATTGTTTCGAGGTTTGCTCGCCGGGAGAATTTCGCATTTGCGAAAGAGCAGGTATTCCGCCCGAAAAAATCGTTCTTTCAGGCGTTTATAAAAATAAAGACGATATTAAAAGAATCGTAAAAATATGCAAAGAAAATGCCGTTTACACGGTGGAATCGCCTATGCAAGCGGACTTACTCGATTCGGTAGCAAAAGAAAACGGGCTTTCGCTCCGAGTTCTTTTACGACTGACGTCGGGCAATCAATTCGGTATGGATGGGCAAACGATATTAAAAATTATCGAAAATCGAAATAAATCGGCGCTCGATATTATAGGAATTCAGTATTATTCAGGTACGCAAAAACGTGAAGAAAAAATAATCAAGGAAGTCGAATGCCTTAACGATTTTATTAAGAAAACCGAAAAAAACGACTTTTCAGTTTTCCGTATCGAATACGGAGCGGGACTGAAAGTCGGATATTTTCAAAACGAAAACATAGACGAAGAAACCGAACTTGATATTCTTTACCGAACCTTGTCTCTTTTCGGAGAGAAAAAAATTACACTTGAATTCGGGCGGTTTCTCGTTGCGGATTGCGGTAGTTATTACACCGAAGTTGTCGATATAAAAAATAGCGACGGAGTAAATTATGCTATCGTCGACGGCGGAATCAACCACTTGAATTACTACGGGCAGACTATGGCGATGAAACAGCCGTTTTATAAGCAATTCGGCAGCGATGGGGAAGAAAGCGAATGGACGGTTTGCGGCTCGTTGTGTACGACGGCAGACGTTCTCGTCAAAAATTTACCGCTTAAAAACCTTTGCGTCGGCGATGTGATTCGTTTTGATAAGGTCGGCGCGTATTCGGTTACGGAAGGGTTATATTTGTTTTTGAGCCGCGATCTGCCAAGCGTTTATCTCAGACAAAACGGCAATCTGACGCTTGTCAGAAAATCAATGCAAACAGATAAAATAAATTCAATTTGAGGAGTATTGTTATGGAAAAACTTTTGCAACTTTTATCGGAAATCAGACCGGACATAGATTTCGAAACAACAACAGACCTTATCGACGGCGGCGCGCTCGATTCGCTGAACATAATGGAAATCGTCGTTGAAATATGCGATGAATTCGACGTGGAATTATCGCCCGCCGACATTATCCCCGAGAACTTCAATTCGGCAAAAGCCATGTATGCTATGATTGAAAAACTTAAGAGATGAATTTCTATATAGATCGCCATTTCGCATATACAAAAGAAAAGTCTTAAAAGTTTTTTTCATAATTTTTGAAAACCGGCAAAAAACGCTTGACGAACAAATGTTCGTATGTTATAATACAAGCG
>CAKQXZ010000164.1 GCA_934292955.1 uncultured Clostridia bacterium | reverse complement strand
GTCATATATGATTCCGTAACCTTATATTCGGTAAGTCTTACGTTAGCGTCGAGCGCGCGGATCTGCTTATGATACTCGGTAAGTCCTTCGAGAATTTCCGGGTGAAGAACCGATCCGTCGATCGCAAAAATAGCGTCCGAACAACCTTCCGCAGGGTACATAGTGTAATTGAAATAGGTGAACTGCGTAGCTCCGAGAGCAAGATTGGTGTTGAAATGCCAGATAATTTCGTTGAGATTAGGCATTCTCGCCCCCGCCCACGCGCAGGACTGCGGATACATCGCAACTCTCATATTTTTAGCGTTCGCAAGCTGACGGACCTGATCCATAAGGGCAAGAGTCGCGTAGTTTACGCCGCCGTTTAAGAACGGATAAGCGTCGAAACTTATCATATTTACTTCTCTGCCCGCCTTATTTACCCATTCCGCCATATATTCGTAGCTGCCGATATGGTTTACGAGCGCGTCGAGACCTAAAATATTGCCGTCCGCGTCGGTAATTCTCGCGTAATATCTCGCCCACTTGGCGAACTCGTCGAAAGAAGACAATGCAGGTTCGTCGACCAGTTTAACGCCTACGCAGTTTTTAAGGTTGGGGATAATTCTACGAGCGTCGGCAACGGCGTCGGAATTTATCATCGACTCGCGGCGAACGGACGATTCGTGGTCGTTCGCAAGACCCGAAAGCTCGGAGAAATAATAAACCATATTATATTCCTGCATAAGCTCGTCGATTTTGCCCCACCATTTGCTGTCGGTAAGGTCGCGGGAAATGTAGGATTTTTCCGCTTCGGTAAGCATACCCGATTTCGGCAAAGTACAGATCATCGGCATAAAGTTAAGCCCTGCGTAGTACAATCTTTCAACCTGATCTTTACCCGACCAACCCTTTGCGGTGTCCGCGAAAGAAACGTAACTCCCGATACGGATATCGTCCTTTTCGACGGGTCTTGTGAGAATGTTGTCGGGAGTCCAGCCGTCAAATTCCTCTTCGGAGGACGAAACGCTTTCGTTGCCTGCGGAGGTTATGCCGGTGTTTCCGCCCGTGCAGGACGCCATAAGCGCAGCCGATGCCGCAAAACAAGCGGCGAGAATCATCGATAAAAACTTTTTCATTCTTTTTCTCCCTGATTTCGACGCGTCTCGTTTTTTTTGCGTTTTCGTTGCGTTTTTGCTTCGCTTCGTTACGTTTTACCGTGCTCCGTTGCGTTTTTGCTTCGCTTCGTTACGTTTCATTTTCCGACGCGCGCCGATTTCATTATTTTATTTTGATTTTATTTTGATATGGTTTTTTTGATTTGTTTTCGGTATTTTATAATAAGTATACAACAATTCGGAATGTTATTATACTTTATAAACGATTTCTTTGCTTACAACAGTAAGCAAAGAAGAGGTTACCTCTTCCGAACTTTTTATTATTTTAGAGACACACGTTACTTTTTATTATTTTAGAGACACACGTTCCGAACCTTTTGTTTTCGTGAAACGCAAAGCCGCCGCAAAACGCTGTCGGCAAGCTTTCGGTTCTTATTTGGCTTTACCCACGCTTTCGATTTTGCCTTTCGTATTATACCATAACTATAACACAACTTTGCCGAAAAAATCGTAAACCTAACGTAAAGCTTATGTAAATTTCAGTTTTAGTTTGCGCAATTTTTTTACGTTTGCGCATTTTCGGTTTTTCGGGGTCGTGGTTTTGGTTGTCGGGGTTTCTGAGAATAAGCCTCGCGCACATCCCGCCAAATTCCGTTTTATGCCTTTATTATAAATCCGAATCATTCCCGAAACAATTCGATTTGTTGGTTAAATGAATTTGAATTGTTAGCCGATTTACATTCGTTTTTATCCCTCGAAATCGCATTTTTGCCCGAAATTTCGCGTATTTTTGTTGTTTTAAGGATTAAAACACTCTTATCAAGCCGAAATATCAAATCGGATATCGAATCGCCGTAAACCTGTCTGAAAACCGCAAAGCGAATATTTACGGCAAAAAAGCGACATAAAAAATAACGGACGCTCCCGAAAAAACGCCCGCAATAATCAATTAAATTTATCAAAAGTCTGCCTATAAGTCGATTATCATACAAATATTCAACTCATCGCCTTAATTTACGACACATATTTTCAACGCATCCCGAAAACTTACAAACAGTACTTTTTCAAGATTTCGACTACCGATTGTAACAAAGTATAAAATTTCTCACATTGAATAGTTTCCTTAGCGTAGGTCTTCAGTATTTTTTCCTCTTTATCGGATATAAAGCAAGCAGGAGGAGAAATTTTTCTATTATGTAAAATCGAATTGATAATCCCCGACAATTCTGCATGTAATAAAATAATTTCCGCGTCGTTATCATAAAATTCTTTGGGTCAGGCGTGTTTTACATATTTAATCGTAACTATCCGAGCCGTTATTGAGGTTTTCCGCTCGCCGAATTTATTTTAACATATCCACAAGCGGTTGTCAATGTTTTTGAAAAACAGCCCCGCCGAACGAATCAACAACAGACGTATTGTAAAATCATATTTGTTTTCAGCTCAAAATCTTTTTTGGGGGAAAATGCGACTTTCACCGTTAAAAACAAAGACTTGATTTCCGCAATCAAAATTTTTGTTAAGCATAATAAAACGTTTGACAAAAACAAAAAAAACATATATAATAACTTAGCATCGTGAGTTTTGCGAAGCGAAACAGCATACAATATGCGCCATTAGCTCAACTGGATAGAGCGTTGGTCTACGGAACCAAAGGTTAGGGATTCGAATTCCTTATGGCGC
>CAKQXZ010000163.1 GCA_934292955.1 uncultured Clostridia bacterium | reverse complement strand
GATAAAATGCGGGCTGTCGGACTGAATCTGCGCGAGCGCGGGCATTGCGTATTTTTTGATAACGCAAAGTTCGTAGGCAAGCGACGAATTGAACACGAAATCGCACCCTTCCTGATAGGGGTAAATCCATTCGAACTCGCCGCGGCGGACGGACGACCACATTTCGATAGTCTTTTCGGCGTCGGTAGAACGGAACTGACGATCGCGCACGATACGGCGCAGCAATCTTAAGTCGGTCAAACTTACGGGATTGTCGTTATCAAGGTTAAGCACGAACTGCGGCGCAATGTAAATTTTGAACTTCTGGTGCGTGGGGATTGCAAAGGACAGTTTGTCGTTAAGAGCGTGAATGCCTTCGATTATGATAGGCGTATGTTCGTCTATACGCGTTTTTATTCCGCTTTGCAATCTGCCGCTGCCGAAATCGAAGACCGGCAATTCGACTTCTTCGCCGTGGATAAGCGCAATCATCTGCTCGTTGAAATGTTCGAGATCGAGCGCGTCTATATTTTCGAAATCGGGCTTACCGTCTTCATCCAACGGGCATTGATCCTTTTCTTTATAATACATATCGAGAGATATTCGCAAAGGCTTTATTCCGCGCGACATAAGTTCGATACGCAGACGATTGGAGAAAGTCGTTTTACCGCTTGAAGACGGACCCGCAATGCATATAAGTTTGGTTTCGTCTATGGAACTTTGAATTTTGCTGCCGAGTTCGTAAAGCATGGCGTTCTGGCGCGTTTCGCAAAGATTGACGAGATCGATATATGTACCCGCTTCTATCTGAGCGTTCATGCCCGCCACCGTTTCGGCGTTACAGCGTTTTGCCCATTCCTGCGCCGACTGTAAAGCCCTGCCGTATGTAGGCGCGTCTTCGAACGGGGGGATTTTTCCGCCTTCTTCGGCGCGCGGGTACTGGACTATAAAACTATTGCCGTAAACCGACACGATATAGTCTTTAAGATAGCCCGTAGACGGAACCATGTAGCCGTACATATAGTTGATATATTCGTTACACTTGTAGAAATGGCAGTTGCGTTCGGGGCGATATTTCAGAACGGCATCTTTATCTGCCGCGCCGATTTTAACGTAAAACTCGTGCGCTTCGTCTTTGTTCATGGAATAACGCTCGAACGGAATATCCAGTGAAACAAGCCGAGCCATTTCGTGCCGTATGAGTTTTAACGCCTTGAAATCGAGAATAGCTCCTTTAGGTTCTAACGCTTCGACAAGCAACGAACGCGAAACGTTGTAAGAAATTCGTATTTTTACGTCGCGCATAACGTTGAAAAACGCCATTGTTATGAGATAACGCAAGCTGGTTTCGTAAACTTTTACCGCGTCGAGCGAATCGAGTTTAAGCAGTTCTACCGTGCAATCGAAACAAAGTTCGTAATTGAGTTCGCGCAGCCTGTTATTGACTTTTGCGGCAAAATAATTCTTCTTTTCACCGTCCGATATAAGTGACAATATGCTTGTTTTTTCGGTTAATTCTAAACTTTTTCCCTGAATTTCTACCTTGAACATTTCTTTCTCCTTACCTATCATATACGGGTTATCTATTCATCCCTATTCATTGAGTAGAAGCATTATACTATCGTTTTGGCATTTTGTCAATACCCGAAGGCAAAAAAGTGTGTACAAGATTTTTTATGCGGGGATTATAGAAAACGGCTACTTAAAGGCTATAAAAAGGCACAAAATGTTGGGCAATAACAAATAATTGTGCAAAACACTTGCAAAAGTTTTCATAAAGTGCTAAAATTATACCATGTTATAGTCTCAATATTTTATATTCGAGTATTAAACGAAAGGAGATGGTTAGATGAAAAAACTCATACTTTCCGTTTTGTGCCTGACAATCATGGTATCGGCGGCGGTTTTAGCTGTCGGTTGCAAAGATAACAGACACACCCACTCTTATACCCAAAAAGCGGTTGATAAAACGTTTTTATCTTCCGCAGCCACTTGTACGGAAAAAGCAAAGTATTATTTCTCTTGCAAATGCGGTGAAAAAGGCACGGAAACGTTCAAGTTCGGCGATCCGCTCGGACATGATTTCGGCAATTACGTTTCGGATAACAACGCAACTTGCACGGAAGACGGCACTAAAACCGCCAAATGCGACCGTTGCGACGAAACCGATACCATAACCGACGTCGGAAGTAAACTTGACCATAGTTTTACCAAATATGTTTCGGATAACAACGCAACTTGCACGGAAGACGGCACTAAAACAGCCAAATGCGACCGTTGCGATGAAACAGATACCATAACCGACGTCGGAAGTAAAAAAGGACATACCGAAGCGACCGATAAAGGTTACGCGGCAACTTGTACTTCTACGGGTTTAACAGACGGAAGCCACTGCTCCGCTTGCGGCAAAACAATTGTTGAACAGAACGAAATTCCCGTATTACCGCATACCGAAGTGACCGATAAAGGTTTTGAGGCAACTTGTAGTTCTACGGGGTTAACTGACGGAACGCATTGCTCGGCTTGCGGCAAAACGATTACCGAACAAAAAGAAATTCCCTTATTGAAGCATACGGAAGTCGTTGACAAAGGTTATGCGGCTACTTGCACTTCTACGGGATTAACAGACGGAAGCCATTGCTCGGCTTGCAGCAAAACGATTGTTGAACAAAAAGAAATTCCCGTATTGAAACATGCAGAAGTCGTTGATAAAGGTTATGCGGCGACCTGCGCTTCTACGGGATTAACAGACGGAAGCCATTGCTCGGCTTGCAGCAAAACGATTGTTGAACAAAAAGAAATTCCCGTATTGAAACAT
>CAKQXZ010000162.1 GCA_934292955.1 uncultured Clostridia bacterium | reverse complement strand
GTTGTAATACTACCACAGAAACTACCATAGAAACTACCATAGAAACCGTTAAAAAATTGTTAGAAATTATAAATTTCGAATAGAAACAGTAAATTGATAATTTAAGTAAAAAATAAAAACTAAATCAGAAACGGCGTTTTGTCTAATATCGATAGATAAAACGCCGTTTTTCGTGTAAAAGGTAGAAAAATAAGGTTGAACAAAAAAGATACAAAAATTCGCTGGACTGTTCTGAACCCTTGTGGTATTGTGTGGTCGCAAAAACGAAAAGGAGAGAAAAATGCGCGTAACGGATATAACACCTAAAAATACGAATGCCGAAACGAAAGAGCGTTGGGCGGCATACGGAAGAGTATCGAGCAAGTCTGCTGAGCAGTTACATTCGTTTGCCGCACAGATAAGATACTACAAAGATTATTTCAAAAATCGTGCCGATTGTGAACTTGTAGACCTGTATATGGACGAAGGAATCAGCGGCACGGATATGTATAAGCGAGACGAGTTCCTTCGTATGATTGACGATTGCAAGCGAGGAAAAATAGACAAAATAATAACAAAATCCGTTTCAAGGTTTGCAAGGAACACCGAAGAACTGCTGAACGTAATCAGGTTGCTGAAAAATATAGGCGTAAGCGTATATTTCGAAGAACAAAACATCAACACAGAAAAACTTAATGCAGAAATGATTCTTACATTCCCCGGTATGGCAGCGCAGAAAGAGAGCGAAACCATATCGGGGAATTTACGTTGGAGTTATAAAAAACGAATGGAATCGGGCGAGTATAATTGCACGAGAACATCATTCGGGTTTAAGTTCGTAGACGGTGAATTACAGATCAATGAAGAAGAAGCCGTAATTGTAAGAAAAATATTTGATCTGTATCTTCAAGGATATGGGATGCAAAAGATTGTCGACACTCTTAACGATGAAAATATAAAGAAAAGATATAACGATAAAAAGTGGTATAAAAGCAATTTATTGTATATTTTTAACAACGAGCGTTATATGGGCGACGCGGTTTTACAAAAGAAATGTACAACCGATATATTTCCGCATAAAAAGATAAAAAACGTCGGGCAAAAGCCAAAATATTACGTCGAAAACAGTAATATAGCGATTGTTTCTAAGGAAACGTTTGAAAAAGTGCAGCAACTTCGGCAGGAAAAGGGCAGAACGATTGGTACAAAGATTAAATATCCGTTATCTGATAAAATTTACTGCGCCGAATGCGGCGGGGTGTATAGACGGGAAAACAATAACGGGCAAAAAGCGTCATGGAATTGTATGCGGACATCAACAGGCGTCTCGCATTGTAAAAGTAAAAGAATAAGCGAAAACGCTGTGTATAATACATTCATCAATGTTTTCAATACACTGAAGGCATATAGGGTTAAAATAATAGAAAAATATATCTTCGAGATTAATCGTCTAAATGAGTCCGTATCGGATATTGATGAAAAAATTAAAGAAATAGACATAAAAATGGCAAATTTAAGCGCGAAAAATCTCGTAATAACAAGATTATATACGAATGGTTCGTTATCCGTTGCGGACTATAATGGACGTGCTTCCGAAATTAATGCAAAACTTGCAGAATTAAGAGCCGATCGGAAAAAATTGATTGGTGAAGAACGTAATAATCAGGTAGCCGAAATAAACAAACTGAACGAAATAATACAAAATACACCATTTATCTCAGAATTTAACGAAGAGATATTTAACGCAACGGTTGAAAAGATAATTATAGGCAACTATAACGTTATAACGTTCTGTTTAGTCGGTGGCTTAAAAGTAGAAGAAGAGGTTTGATAAATGAAAAAACGAAATATGCTGTTCGGGTATAAGGTCGAAAACGGTCAAAAAGTTATAGAAGAAAAGGAATCCAAGATAGTCGTTGAAATTTATACGAGGTATTTGAAACGCGAAACCGTTTTGGCAATAGCAAACGATCTGACAAAAAGGCGAATCGAATATGTGCCGAGCAGGTACGAATGGAACAAACCGCGGGTTCTAAGGGTTGTGAAGGATGAACGGTATATAGGAGCGGATAGATTCCCGCCGCTGATAGATAAGTCAATATTTTATGCCGCTCAGTCTTTGAACAGTCAAAAGCGAACGATAAATGAAGATTTTCTTGATAAAGATGTGCATCGCATAAGCGTGCCTATAAAATGCCCTGCGTGTGGTAATGCTTTGAAAAGGAAATGCGATTGCCGAAAAAAGAATCCCGAAAAATGGTATTGTAGCAATAAGGAATGCCGAAAGATAGTAACGATTAAAGACGACATGCTTATAAATTGTCTTAAAGATATCATGAACGCGTTAATCGAAAAAGGCGAGGACGTAGAGTATATTCCGCAAGAAAAGCAAAATACCACCGAGATAATAACTCTTGAGAAAGAAATAGAGAATCTATATATAAATCCTCGCAAAAACGAAGATAATATACGCAATAAGTTAAATAGTTATTTTACTGAACTATACAAAGGTGTTGATAAAAACGTAGGTAAGACTATGAGAATAAAAAATACTCTTAAAAATACCCCGTTACAGATGAAATTTTCACCCAAATTGTTAAGCTCGATTGCAGAATCTATAAAACTTTATCCCGACGGCGATGTCGCAATCGTTCTGATAAACGGGCAAGAGATAAGGAGTTAAAATGGAAAACATAGCCGAGAACACAAGAGAAAAGAAAGTACGACTGATTCACGAAGCAATAAATGTGCAAGAAGACACGTTTCAATCGTACCGCCGAATTCGTGTTGCGGCTTATTGTCGAGTTTCGACGAAGCAGGAAGAACAACTAAAC
>CAKQXZ010000161.1 GCA_934292955.1 uncultured Clostridia bacterium | reverse complement strand
ACAGGACTTGAACCTGCACAACATTGCTGTTATAAGAACCTGAATCTTACGCGTCTGCCAATTTCACCACACCCGCAGGTGCCGTTAATTTTTGAACGGAGCGGCTTCTCCGATAAGCGTGAACCTTACGTCATACGCGCTCATTTACGTTCCCTGTGGTTTTTCAACCCGTATGCTTGATTATTCTATCAAATCCGATGAAAAAATGCAACGATTTTTTGTCTGTTTTTGCGTTTTTACATAAAATCAATAAAAATCGGAAGCAGCACAACCCGCCGCTTCCGATTAAGTTATATATGAACGATTAAGTTATATACGCAAAAAGTAGTTGCCGATAAAATAACGGTTGTAAAATTACGTTTATAATCAATAATTACAGATAATTGCGTCCGCAAAAAGTTGCCACGGGTAGTGTTTATAAATATCCGCTGCCGCAAAACACGGGCTGTTTTACGCGAATAAAATTACGGGGTAAGTCTCTTCGGGCTTCTGAACAAGAACATTGCTTCGTTGATGTGCAAGCCGAAGATAAGCATAGTCAGACGGTCTATGCCGAGACCGAAACCGCCGTGGGGCGGGCAGCCGTATTTGAAGAATTCGAGATAGAATTTGACGTCTTCGCCCAAGCCTTTTTCGTCGGCTTGCTTTTTAAGCACTTCGTATCTGTGTTCGCGCTGTGCGCCGGTGGTGATTTCTACGCCGCGCCAGATAAGGTCGTAACCTTGCGGCACGCCTTTTTCGTCGCGCATGTGATAGAACGCACGCTTTTCGCTGCTGTAGTCGGTAACGAACAAGAATTCGTGGTCGTAGTGTTTTTTAACCCAGTCGAAACTAAGGCGTTCGGCTTCGGTCGTAAGGTCGCCTTTTTCGCTTTCGGGAACGGTGTAGCCGAAGTCCTTTTCAAGTCCGTCGTAAAGTTCTTTAAGAGTAACAACGGGGAAGGGTGTGGTCGGAACGATAAGCTTAAGCCCGAACAGTTCTTCGATCTTGTCGCCGTATTTTTCGTTGACCTTTTCGATCGCGTAGGCAAGAAGGTCTTCTTCCATCTTCATAACGTCGCGGAAAGACTGAATGTAACTGAATTCGAGATCGAAACCGGTAAATTCGGTGGTGTGCTTGCTCGTGTAAGATTTTTCGGCACGGAAAACAGGTCCGGTTTCGAAAATTCTTTCAAAGCCGCTCGCCATAGCCATTTGTTTATAGAACTGCGGGCTTTGCGCAAGGTAGGCAAGACGGTCGAAATATTTTACTTCGAAAACGTCCGCGCCGCTTTCGCTTGCGGCCCCTATAAGTTTAGGCGTGTGAATCTCAATAAAATTGCGGTCTAGCAGAAAATCGCGCATGGCGCGGGTGAGTTCGGTCTGTACTTTGAAAATCAATTGATTTTTTTCTGTGCGGAGATCGATCCAGCGGTAATCCATTCTCGATTCGATCGCGCTCTTTTCAACAGCCGCTTTGCCTTTCGACGCGGGAATGTCTTCGCGGGCGATGGGCAGGGCGTCGGCTACCGATTCTACGGTAATGGAGTCGGGAAAAACTTCGATCCCGCCCATTTTAACGTATTCGCTTGCAACGGCGGTGCCGACAACCGAAATAACCGAGTCGAGCGTGATTTCGGACAAAGCCTGTTCAAGATCGGGATGTTTTTCTTTTTCCACGGTGATCTGCACTTTGCCGGTAATGTCTTTAAGGACGATAAAAGCCATAGCCTTTCTGTCGCGGAAGTTTTCTACAAAACCCTGAATCAGAATGGGCTTATCAAGATTTTTACCTATGTCGCTGATATAAGTTCTTTCCATAATAACTCCTGATTGATAGTTTACGTTGGTGATTAACATCTTCTTATGTAATTATAAACGCTTTTTTTCAAGTTGTCAACGCAATAAGCCGCCGCCGACGATTATATATCGCATAAAGTGCATATAAAAATATATAAAGCCTTATTATAACGCTTTTTGAAATGAGTGATATAACGGGCGATATAACGGCGGGTGGTAAGTTGTATGCGGCGCGGCAGGTGAAGCGGCGAATATGCAGAATATAAGCCGATATATTTTGCATGATTGTGTTGATATTTGCGCTTGTTTATGCTAAAATATACTTATCGGAAGTATATTTGCGTTTTGCCAAACGGTCGCTGAAAGCAAGCATAATTTGCATTCCTGTTGACCGAAATGTCCGATAATCGACTTATAGGCGGGCTTTTTTAATGATTTTCAGAAAATTTGAGCCAAACGATCGCGACGAAGTGCGCAGGATTTGTATGGATACGGCAAAGGGGCGTTTTGCGGTAAAACCCGTTTTAAGGGAGATTGTTGCAAACATGTTTATCGATTATAATATCGACTTCGAACCGCAGAATTGCATTATCGCTTACGACGGCGAAGTGTGCGGATATTGCGCTTACGGAACCGATCTTGATTTATTGAAAAAACAGACCGACGAAGTTTATGCGCCGCGCGTTTCGAAGAAGAATTTTATTTACGCGCAATTTTTGAAAACGTGCGTTAAAACTTCGGTAAAACTCGGCAAAAAATATAAGGGCGGCGGTTTTCATCTTAACGTTGCAAAGTCTTCGCAGGGTAAAAGCGTAGGACCAAAACTGCTTACTCTTATGGGGCTGCATCTGCGCAATCTCGGATATAAATTTATGTATCTTGTAACCGAAAACCGAAAAACAAGGGGGTATGGTTTTTACCGCAATTTCGGTTTTGAAGAAGCGGAAAAGTGCGGGCTCGGAACGCTGTGCTTAATATTCGATCTTTCGCTTATCGATGAAAAAATCAAGAAATATAATCTTGAAGAATATAACGATAAAGAGTGGTAAAATTTATAAGAAGCCCGTCT
>CAKQXZ010000160.1 GCA_934292955.1 uncultured Clostridia bacterium | reverse complement strand
CTCGAAAGCATTTTTTATAGTTACCTTTTACATAAGATTGAACAAGCTCGATATATCGTTCCAAATCTTTCTGCATTAAACACTCTCCTGCTGCAGTAGTCATTTTATTTATCGTTTTTAAATTCCCCAGTTGGAATATAAATCGGAAAGTTTATAATGTTCTCCGTAATACTCCCTTCCGAGTAAATTAAAGTCCGACTTTAAATTCTGTCTTAAATCGGTAATACTTACGCCGTTATAGCCGCTGCTGAAACCGTAACCCGATTTATCCGAACCGCCCGCTACGCAAAGTAAAAATCTCGGCGTGAGAGACTCAATCAAAATATGTCTTTCATATACGGTTTTCATATCGCCGCCGTAACCTGCAATCGCGCTTTGAGCGGTTTCTATATACCCCATATACTTCTTTATCATATCAGAGGTAAAATATTTCCAATAACCGTCGGGTTTATCTTTAGTCAGATAATCGCATAATCTGTTGGCTGTAGAAACGCCGATAATGGATTTCGGATAACAAACCGAATCGATATATTCGTAAGTCGTTCCGTCGTTTGTAGCTTGAATTTTAGCATAATCGGCCTTTATTTGCAAGTACAAATTATACATTGCCTCGTTTGCTTTTGCCGCGCCGAAATAACCGCCGTCGCGGAAAGTTTTCGCCGTTCCGTTTACGGTAAACGCAAAAAATTTACTTTCGAGTTCCAGAATGTAATCGTCAAGCTGTTGATAATAACTAATCTCATCGTCCGTTCTGTTCACCTTTTCCCGAATTTCAATCTGCGCCTTTGAAAAAGCGTACTGCTTAAACGCCTCGAAAGCCGATGCTCCGCGCTCGCGAGTTTGTCCGTTTACATATATCCATGCGGGTTCACCGCCTGCCGCCTTTACCGTTCTTGCGGAAAACTCAAACCATGTCAACATGCTTCTGACCGTATCGGTATATATCATATAGTTATGATATAGCGAACCATAAAACCAAAACCCTATATTCTTAGTTTTTGACACCCAAGCAGAAATTTGCGTTCTTACGCTTTCGTTTTTCGAAGAATAAATAGATTCCGCTTCATAACCGTTACGAACGGGTGCGTAAATAACTCCGAGATGTTCGTTCATTTCTATAGTCGGCGCATCTATAAGATAATAATATGCCAACATATAAATGGTAAATTTTCTGTCTTTACCGCCGTCAAGCGATTGAATTTTAAGCACCACGTCGTTAAGAAATCGAATCGCGGCGTTCGTATGATTGCTACTGCACACAGAACATTGACAACCGTCTAAATCGTCATCGGTAAGAGAAAACGTTACGTCGGTAACGTTCGGGTAAGCGTTAAGCAAATCGCGAATATTCTCCGCAGCGGCATTTACCATTGCTGCGTATTCCGGATTTGACTCGTTCTGCACTCCGCCTGCGGCATAACATATATCAGTTACGCCGGAGGAAGTCGTTCTGAACCATGCGGAATGTGAATTTTTATTTACCGAATAGTTCAACCAGTATATGGTGTTATGAAAAGGTTGCATTCCGCCATTTTCGTTCGCAGGACCTATCGGGAAACGATCCCTGCCGTTCAGCCCCAACTGATCGTTCTTCCAGACGTGATGAGCGTTGGTAGAATTTCTCAGATTAAAAGCCGAATCGTAATCTATATCTATATCGGGCATAATTACCGTCGCACCGTCGATTTTTTCATAAAGGACGGTATCGTCGGAAAGCGCGTTATAGCCTATCGTTTGCTCTAAAAACGCAATAGCCGCGGTAATATACTCTTCGTCTATATTTGCGTTTATAAAAGCCGTATTGCCGACTGTTTTTACGATATACCGCCCCTTGTCGGCTTTCGGTGCGTTTTCTATACTTGTTTCGCCTATTATGATATAAGCGGAATTATTTGACCATGTTTCGGGCAATTTAGTAGTAACGGCAAGTCGGATTCCTTCGTTTACCGTTTCGGCAAATCTTCCGCCACCCAAATCCACGTAAGTCACACAGCCGGATGCGCGACGAATATGTTCCGAAATAAACCCTGCCGCCTTTAAAGCGTATTCGTTGCCATCCTCATAAATTATCGTATAGTCGGAAGAAGTTTTGTCCGCCGACAATATAACGTTGCCGTCGTAATTCGGGGTCACGGCGGCAGAAACCGAAAACAAAGTTTTCCCCCCGAAGGAAAGCGAGGTAGTGTTTGCCGAAAAATATTTCCAATCGTTTATTTCGTTTTTACGCGTGCAAAGAAGCTCGCCTGCCGAAGAATATCTTGTAAAATTATCGTAACGCAACGGAGAATCGCTAACCACGTTTCCGTTTACATCGTCGTTATAATATTCTACGATTCGGGTATCAGACGGACCGACGATATAAACGTTTTTATATGCATTTGCAGACGCGGTAACTTTACCGAGAAGAACACCCTGCGGCCAATCAGTATCATAATTTATGATGCAATTATGCATTGTAACGGCCGGCGATTTATCTAACTTTGTATTAACCGTCGAATTCCAGCCATTAGCAGTGTAACCGCTATAACCGACGTATACATTCTCTATCAACCCTTCACCCCATGAAACGAGGTAGCTGCAATACTGTACTTTCGCGTTAGTAAAAGCCACGTTTTTTATAACTCCGCCTTTACTCAAAATACTTATAAAACCCGTTTTTCGATATGCATCCGACCCGCCGAGATCGGTCGCATAACTTGCAGATTCTATATACATACCGATAATAGTATGTCCCATACCGTCGAACGTTCCGCGAAAACCTACCGTTTTATCACCCGTCTTACTTAAGTGAACAACCATAGGCGGAACGTACTTTCCGGTATATTCTATATCGTTGCCGAGTGCAAAATAGCCGTCGTAAATATCGTCGCCTGTTACAC
>CAKQXZ010000159.1 GCA_934292955.1 uncultured Clostridia bacterium | reverse complement strand
ATACAGAACGGCGGAGCAACGAACGCAAGTTACATTAAATTCGTGCCTTATGACGTTATAGGTCTTTCGGCTACATACGTAAAGAAGCCGTCATCAACGTCTTATGTTTCATATATGTCGGGAACTCAATTTACGGAAGAAGGCGTTTATTCGTTCTATTCGGTGGATAAAGCAGGAAATCAGTCTGTGACTTATACAATTACCTTGAACAGACAAATTCCGTCCGCTATGCTTTACGTTGACGATAAGCCTATCGATAACAATGGCTACACAAACGGCGGACATATCAAATTCGTATGCAGCGAAACCTGTTACGTAAAAACTCCGGACGGAACTTCTTTCGTGTCCTACGCATCGGGAGCGGAATTTTACAAGTCGGGTAAATACGTGTTTTACGGTGTTGATCGTGCAGGCAACAGTACGGGATTTTATTCCGTCGTTATCGACCGCACTAAAAAACCGCTTACTATTTCAAACCTTGCGGAAAACGTCACAACCGGAGACGTCGTTATCACTTGGACGGATGGCAGCCCCGATGTTTACGCGCCCGTAAGAAGCGTAACCGTAAACGGCAAACCTTACGTAAAAGGTTCGACGATTTATACCATCGACACAGGCGTATATAAAGTTGTCTGCACCGACGCCGCAGGTAACGTATGGGAAACGGAATTCGTGTCCGAAAAACGCAACGTTTTAACAGAAACGCTCCAAAAAGAATATTTTGAAGCCCCTGACGAAAAAGGAAATAATTACGCTTTTTCTTCTTACGATGCGGCGTTTGCCTTTGCAAAACTTCGTGAAAGAAGATTTATTCGCACAGGTGTATGGAATAACGAAACGTGGGATACGGGTATCGCTATGGACGCAATCGACGCCGTTAACGCCGAAAACGGATCCTACTTTATCTACAAAAAGTCAGGCAGTCCCGACGAGGAAGTCGCTTACTTTACCGAAGCACGCTTAAACGAAGTCATTGCCGAATATGCCGCGATAGGCATTAAAGATTATTTCTTCTGGGAAAAAGAACCCGCAACCATCGCTGACGGCGAAAATTTGTTTGAATATTCAGACGCGAAAGTTATTCTCTCAAAATATATAGAATTCGGCGGCAATATCGGCGTCTTGATAGACGGCGAAACTTTTGTAGGTTCGGTTTACGAAGGAGAAGGAAAACACGTCGCCACAGTATCGGATTCGTGGGGAAATTCCTGTGATTACGAAATTATCGTTATTCGCAGAGCGCCGAACATTCATTATGCGGTCGAAGACGGTTCGCCTAACCTTGTAACGTTCGACAGAACATACTATTTCAAAGATGAAATTATTCTTTCGATCAGCGACGATTTCGACGAAATGGCTATGTTCAACGTTTATGACGAGAACGGCGTTCTGCTTAGCAATCTCAATCTTTACGACACATTTACCCTTTCCGCAAGCGGATCGTATATGGTAGAAGCCGTCAACCATTTCGGGTTTTCGGAATCCTTTACCCTTGTTATTTCGCGTAATGCGCCGAAAATAGTTTTTACTGAAAACACGGACGGTAAAAAACTCGAAATTACCGTAACCGAAAGTGCGGACAAGGAATCAAATATTCAGACGCTTGAAATTTTGAAATCAACCGACAACGGCGAAACGTGGAGGATTATAAACGAAGACGATTACGGCAACGCCGTTTCTACCGACAGGCTTTTTTACACTTTCCGAACGAGCGGTATTTACCGAGTAATCGTTACCGATGAATTCCGCACGGGAATCGATTCCGTCACCGAGCAGATTTCCTATGTCCAGCCCGAACCGTCCTGCGCTTTGAACGGCGTTGAAAACGGCGGCTATACCAACGGAACGGTATCTTTTGTATGGACGGACGAAGCGACGGTAGTGGTTCGCAAAAACGGAGAAGTTATCGAGTACGCAAGCGGCGACGATTTAAGCGATGACGGCATTTATACCGTTACCTTTGAGAATTTTGACGGATACAAAGCGACATATTCCTTTACAATCGACACGGTAAATCCCGTTGTAAAGATTGACGGTGCGAATAACGGCGAAACGGTAAATAGGGACGTAAAAGTTATCTTTACCGAAGACGCTCTCACCGCAGAACTTTTCAAAGACGGAAGCTCGCTCGGCGTTTATCTTTCTGATGCCGCAATCACCGAAAGCGGTTCGTATGCTCTTGTCGTTCGCGACCTTGCGGGGAACAAAACAGAAGTAACTTTCGGTATAGACAAGTATGTCGATTTTGCTATCGACGTTAACGCTAACGGACTTGCAAACTCTGTAACGGTAACGGCAAACGAAAGCGTATCCGTTTCGCTTACGAGAGACGGCGAAGAGATAGAATATATTCTCGGCGAAGCGATTACCGCGCCGGCAAAATATACGCTCGTTTTAACGGACAAACTTGGTAACGTAGAAGAAATCTCTTTTGAAATCGTGAAACCGCTCGCAAAGAGTTTCTCTCACAATTTCGACGATATTCCGGGCTTTGAAAAGGTACTCGTTAACGGAGAAGAAAGACGTCTTAACTACGGAACTTTGGAACTGCTCGACGACGGCATTTACGAGGTCGGCGTTGTGGTAAACGGCAAAGTGTATAACTTTACCGTAACGGTTGACGGCACGGCTCCGACTCTTACGCTTACGGGCGCAGAAAACGGCGGTTCGACGAAGGGTTCGGTTGCACTTTCGGATTTAAGCGAAAAAGCAGAAATGAAAGTGTATAAAAACAATGCCGAAATCTCTTACACGCTCGGAGACGTTATCACCGAAGAAGGCGTTTACAAAGTAATTCTTACAGACGAATGCGGAAACGTTACGGAATATACCTTTGAAATTCTGCACTCTATGAATTCCGGCGCTGTTTCGCTAATTATTATAGGTATTATGTTTATTGC
>CAKQXZ010000158.1 GCA_934292955.1 uncultured Clostridia bacterium | reverse complement strand
TAAACATTTTTTCCATAATTTACACCTCGTAAAATTTTTAATTATATGTGTTTTGGTTGATTTACAAGAGCATTATAGCATACTCAATGCGACGAAAACGGTACATACTAAGACTTTTTTGATCTTTTTTTTTATTATTCCTATTTTTTCTTTCCACTCGTCCGTCATATTAAGATACCGGATTTCTTCTTTCACTTCTTCCTGCCTTTTGATGATTTCGCATGCTTTTGCAAACGTTTCCTCGTCAATATCGCCGCCGAGAAAATCTCGTAATTAAGCCATACCAGAAACGCACTCTCCGTCGCGGTGAACTTATGCCCCATTTTTTCGTTGTACTCTCTTACGTCTTTTGAACGTATGTATTTGTAAACATCCATCATACGCTCATTATAATAAAGACTATAGGACAAATTCGCCCCATAACCTCCGGTTTTTTAATAAATAATTTACTTAAGTCTTGTAAAATCTCCTTCTTTAAGATCTATGCCTGCGGTTTCTAATATCGTTCGAACGTCGTCGAAAAGGTCAAGACCGCCTTCCACAAAGCAATCGATAAACAATGGTAAAAAACATAATTTATTTATCTCATCCTTATGTCTTCCCATAACCTTCTCCACTTGTTCTATTCCGCCTGCGCTTTTTAGCTTCAATTCCATTTTAAGTTCCTCCGGATAAATATTTTAATTATTATGCAAGCCACATCCAAAAATCAATTTTCTTTGTTTCCGAAATAAGGCTTGGGTTTATGTTTATGTTCGGGGTTTTGCACCATTTATTAAAATCGTTTATATACGATATAGTTGATGGCTCACTTTTAAGAATATCGTAATAGGCTTCCAGATTGCAATAAAAACTTTTACTATCGTTTACCTTATCTTTACCAATAATTATATTATACTTATCCTTGCCATACTTATCCTTGCCGCTTTTTCTTTTCACAAGCAAAGGAGTTGGATAATCTTTTTTGAAATCTATATCTCTTTCAAGTTTCGCTAACACTTTTTGATCGATAATAGGTTTATCAGGATAAATTGTATGCAATATTTTACTTGAAAAAGACTTTTCATTTCGAGGATAAAATTTATCTATCACATTTGCATAAGTTATTCGAGTTCCCTTTGAAGCGACAAATAAATCATTAAAATATTCAAAAAAGCTACGTCTCTTACTTGCGGCATTCCATCCGCGAAGTTGATAAAATTTAGCAAATTCATCTTGAAAAGTTTTATTCATCGGATCTCGTATATTCATAATATATACGTATTGCTCAATTTTTTTCTTTAATTCCGCTTCTGCCTTTGTATTTGGAATTAAATCATTGAATTTTAAGGTTAGCATTTGTTTTCCTCCTCCATGGTGTTTTTTATAAAACGAAATATTGAATCGTTTTTTATATTATACCATATTCGATTTTTTATTTCGACTGTTTTTGCAATTTTCCCGAAAATTTTTAGGGCTTGTTTGTAGCGACATATTTCTTTTCGATTATGCGAATGTTCACCCTTTTTGCAAGCGAAATCGGAGCGTGACAAACGAGTTTCGCCATATCGTATTCACTTAAATTTGCCTTAATCAGATACTCGGCAAACGCCGCGTCTTTTATCAATGTTCCGATTGTTTCCTCTTTTATCATAAATCGAATAATTTCAAAAACTCGTCGAAAGTTATAGTCGGTGCGTCGATTTTCGCCGCGTCTACCACATACTTCTTGTGCGGATTTATAAGCAGTTTAGAGCGTGTTAAACCCTTCATCGCAAAGCCGGGTGTGTGAATAAAATCATACTTCGACGTTTTAAACGTCAATATCGTTTTTTCGTCGTAATCCAGAACGAAACACCTGTCGTATTCTTCGGAAAGTTCCGGCAGCCGTTTTATGCCGTCAACACTTTCGAGAATACGCAAATCCTCTTTGCTCGGCGCGCCGTAAGTGTAATTAAGTTCGGCTATAAGTCGTTTATCGCCATATTTTAAGGCAGAACGATAAAGCGGATTGCTTTCGATATCGCCGCGTTTCGGGATAGCGTTTTCGTCGCCGGACAGTTCTTTTATCATTGCGAAAACAGTTTCCGCGCAGACATATTTTACGATTTTAAATTCGACGCCTTTCGCTTCGATATAAACGTTGAACCGCATCTCATCCGGCGCGCTGTATTCATAATATACGGTTATTCCGTATTCTTCCCACCTTGCGCAGTTAAAGGTCTCTCGTCTGTCGCGTATACTTTGCCGTTCTCTTTCGTATTCGCCTATCACTCTGTTAATCGTTTCGAGCGCGTCGTCTTCGAGCCATAAAACCTTATTATACGATCGTATAAAACGACTGCCGACCACGTATAAAAAACGGTCGCTTCCGCATTCGGAAATTTTACAATACAGCAAATAAGATATTTCGTCGGCATCTTCGCTTTTAGTTCTCACGGAGCAGGATTTGATTCGCTTGATAAACGTCTTACCGTCGCGATAAAATACGTTTTCGCAGGTATCGGGAAATTGCAAATCGTCCATACGCTTCAACTTTTCATACGATTGAAAAACGATTTCGTTATCGGTTAAATTTTGATAGTCGATACATAAAAATTTTGCAACCGCCCGCAACGAAAACTTTTCCGCATTGCATTTCTTTTTTGCAAGTTTCAACGTGTCTACGGTTTTATTTTTCAGCGGCGGCAATCCCGCCTTTTTTAAAGCGACGTTTATGAATTTTATATCGAAACCGACATTGTGCGCAACAAGCACGCTGTCACCGATAAAGTTTAAAAAGTCGGGCAATAAGTCGTTTATTCCGCATTTTTCTTTTAAATCAACATTGGTGATTCCTGTCAGAATTTCAATTTCTTCCGTTAATGGTTTTATAGGTTTTGCAAGTTTAAAAAACGTTCCCGCTTCGTTTCCGTTAACGAT
>CAKQXZ010000157.1 GCA_934292955.1 uncultured Clostridia bacterium | reverse complement strand
AGGGAGAACTCACGTGGAATTTTTTGAAAGAGCAGGATTCTGAGAAATATGTTTATCTTAATCAGTATGGCAAAGACGATGAAATTGTGAATGCGCCAGCTGTATTAAAAGGATATGAGAGAGCGTTTTCTGACAGAGGATATATCTGGGGAAGAACTATCCCTTTGATTGCAAAACATCTGTTATGGGGAAGCGGCCCGGATACTTTTGCAGTGGAATTTCCGCAGACAGATTATGTGATGAAAGCAAATACCAGCCTGAATATGTATCAGCAGCTTCCAACAAAAGCACATAATATGTATTTTCAGTCAGCATTGCAGACAGGTGTGCTTTCTACTTTATGTCTGATCGTGTTCTGGATGCGTTATATGATCCGTTTTATAAAAAGTTTCCGTAAAAATTTCAGACAGGAAAAAAATCGATTCTGTAATCTTGCAGGTTTGGGTATTTTTCTGGGAATTACAGGGTTCCTGTTAATGGGAATCATGAACGATTCAAACCTTGCCACAGCACCTGTTTTCTGGTGTTTGCTGGGTACGGGAATCGCTGTGGATTTAGCCGCATAATTAGTAGAAAATCCGGCATAACTTGCACAGTGCGTCAATAAAGGAAAGCGTATAATTATACATATAATTACAAAAGCAGGGAGGAAAAATGGTATGAAAAGAAAAAAAGAACATCCATGCTAAAAGATATTATTTGCATGTCGAATAATCTCGAAAACAGAAATTCATATATTATTATTGGAGTTAGAGATGATTTCAAAGTAGTAGGCGTTCAAAGTGATGAGAATAGAATGAAATCGCATGATCTTATTCAATACGTTACATCACAAGAATTTGTCAGTGACGAAGTTCCTAAGATATCACTGAATACAATAATGCTTAATGAAAAAGAGCTAGATGTTATAGTTATATACCCTAGTCGAAGAACTCCATTCTATATCGAGTCAATAAAACAAAATAATGATATAAAACAAGGAATTATATATTCAAGAATTGAAGATAGGAATATTTCTTCAGATGCAAGAGGGGCTTTTGAACTTGTTCGAGACTTGTGGAGAAGAAGATTTGATCTAGATTTAAAACCAATTGATAGGTTTCCTTTATTATTAAAAAACAAATCAAAGTGGAAGATTTCCCCGCTGCCTGAAAATTCTGAATATGATTCAATAAAATATTATGAAGAAGATCCTGTTTTTTCTATAAAAGAAAAAAATATGGAATCTTATAACCAAGAATATTATATGTATCTTTTTTTGGATAGTCAGCCTTTAGCAGAAAATGTTTTTATATGTCATCAAAACACTATCTTGTCGAATTATCATGTCATTTTGTTAGATGGATGTAGAGCGCGTGCTGTAGCTCCAGAAATTAAATTTATTTCATATGGATTAACTAATGAATGCTATAGATGCTATTACTATGTAAAAAAGTCAATTCCATTTGAATTAACTAATTTTTTTAAGGATGATGGTAACTGTTACCATAAAGATGCAATAAATAACATATTAAACAATATTGTAATTTTTAATTCAGAAGTAGAAAAAGATAATTTTTTGGCTTTTATAAAATTCAATAAAGATGAATTTAAAAATAAAGTTTCATCAAATCTAAATAATAAAGAAATTTTAGGGGAGTTAATATCGTTGAAAGATAATGATCCAAATGCGGATATGTATAAAACAGACTATATTGTAAATAAATCAATTATTGCATTACTTGATAAGTATAGAAAACGTTCAATATAGTGTTAAAACTTAAAAAAGTAGGGCTAGCCATACTCTTTACAGATTTATCTCATCACTTTGTTTAACAGCGAATCGTAGCTGTCAACCACATCGTAAACAACGTTATCATTACTATTAGCTCTGAAGTGTTCTTTTGCGCAGTGGAGCTTTGATTCTTCGATTTTACGAAGTTGCATAGACTGCATTGAGCCTTTTGTTTCTGCTACAAAATAAATGTGCTTAACAGTTCCTTCTTTGAACGCTATTGCCCAATCAGGATTGTTTTTGCCAACAGGAGTTGAAATGTAAAATGAGTTAGGAAGTTTTACATAAACAGCTATTTGCGTATCAGTATCATAAAGTTTCATAATAGTTGCAACTATTATGAAACCTTATGATTATGGCATGTTTGTGACACTTTCCAATTACACGAAGAATGGCCAGAAGTATCTGGATAGTACACCGATCATTCGAGGCATAAACGGCACGGAACTGGTCGATCTTATTCTCAAATATTATGAGGAATTGAGTGAGAAATACAGAAAGATGATCCCGCTGAAAATGGTTTACATTCCTGTGCCGAAGGATGAGAATTAAACCTTTTAAGGATTGCCATTTAGGGGGTTCGGAAAGGAGGCGCAGCCGGAATGAGCGCAGCTACAGCAAGAGCATATCGGAGCAGATTCACAGGCCGGTTTATGCCCTCCGGAAGTTCGAAAAGCCCTGAAATCAAGCCTTTTCACGGAGTTCAGAGCACGTCTTTGGCACAGGCACATTGTATCAAGATAGCGTCTTGTTAGATCCTGCCTGCGGAAGTGGATCTTTGTTGTTAAAGGCTGAGCAAATCCTAGGTAAGGATGCCGTACGCAATGGTTTTTATGGTCAGCAAATCAATATCACCACCTACAACCTCTGTCGTATCAATATGTTTTTACACGATGTCGCCTTTGATAAGTTTGACATCGCCTGTGAGGACACCCTGCGAAACCCGCAACATTGGGACGATGAGCCTTTTGAGCTGATCGTATCCAATCCGCCAGAAGTCCTCCACCTCTAAGGTGGGGGGGATGAAGGCGGGGCTTGAGAATTTACGTAAGTAATTGAGCCAAATAATTGCTCCGTAGATAGCTTTATGATAGCTTGCCCTAAGTGTGGCAGTCATCATAACCGTGACAAGAACGCTGCAATAAATATTAGAGAAGAAGCTAGGCGAATAT
>CAKQXZ010000156.1 GCA_934292955.1 uncultured Clostridia bacterium | reverse complement strand
GTTATCGGTAACTTTGTACTCGGGCATTACGATTACGTCGCCGACAGCCGCCGTAGCAGACGGAACTTTTGTAAATTCTATAACCGGCGCTTCCTCATCGGGCACGGTAACGGTTATGTTGGGTTTGTTGCGGTTGCCGACCCAGTCGACCTCCGAGATAGCGTATGAAACAGTGTATTTTCCGTATTGATTAAGCGTTATAACGTATTCTTCGTCGATCGGAACATCTTTTAAAACTTTTCCGTTTTTATCATTCATTATAGTTCCGTCGGGAGCCGTAACGGAAAGAGTTCCGTTTGATGCGGGAGCGAATACGTCGCTGCAAATACCGCGTTTTATAACGTATTCGGAGTTGACTTTTTGTTTTCCGCCATAGTCGCCCGATATGCTGAAAGAAGGCGCGCTGTTATCCTGGTTTCTGTATGAAAGAGCGCTTTCGTTTACAGTTAAAATCATATAACGGCTATCCGCTTTATTATCCTTGGTAGTTACGCCGATATAAACTTTATCGGACGTAAATCCGTCGAATTCATCGCCGTTATCGTATACGGTAAGAGGAACGGACATAACCGCGGAATCGTTGCACACTACGTTTAGTTTTCCGTTGCCATACGCTATTTTAAGCTTGCCCCCGTTTTTAACGGACGAACCTAAAGTATAACTTTCGGCGCCGTGCGTAAACGTTACTTTTGCCGGACCGATCGTTGCGGTAACGGTGATTTTCTTTCCGCTTGACGCGTCGATTAACGAAAATTCAAACGCACCGAAATTGGTTTTACCTGCAAGCGTGCTTACGGCAACCGAAACCTCGCTTTTAAGTAATGCGTTTGCAAAAATCCAGCCTGCGTCTCCCGAGCCGGGTATAACCGCAAGCCCGGTGGTGTATAACGCGTTGTTTTCGTCACGAGCGGTTACGTTAATATCTTTGCCGTAAATGTAGTTGGACATGTATACCGTGTTGTCCGTTCTTCCGATGATTACGGGAACGTTGAACGCGGGATATACCGCATTGCCCGAGTAATAAGTTATTTCGGCAATATCGCCGTTACTATTGACTGCGGGAATGTATTCGCTGCCCGCTTTATAAATCTTTTCGCCGTTCGCATCCACGACTTTAACGTCGCAAAGCGCGCGCTTTAAGCTGCCCGACGTGTAATCGTTTGCATAAAGTTCGGGAAGGATATATCTGCCGCCGTTTATATATACGGGCGGCAAATTAACGCTGTCGACAAACATCGGTTTTTCGCCCCTCGTCGCATTGACGGTAAGGGAGCTTGTCTGCGTTTTGCCTATATAGTCGGTCGCTACAAATTCCACCGTGTACTCGCCTTCGGTTTCGGGACGGAAGCCGCCGTTTAGGACGGTGCGTTCGCCGCCGAAAATAACCGAAGTTTCGATATTGATTTTTCCGCTGCCGCCGCTTACGATCGGTTCGGGAATTTCAACGTAAGTGCCGAGTTCAACGCTCGATGAAACGGACGGAGGCGTAATCACTATTTCGGGAACGGATTTAACCGCCTGAACAAAAAGTAATTTTCTTCCGATATTGCCGAAGCCGTCTTTAGCCGTATAAACTATAGTGTATGTGCCCGTTTTGTCGGGAACGAACGATCCGTTTAAAAGGCTTACCGAAACAGGTTCTTCGCTATGATAACCGTAAACAACTTCCGTTGTAACCTCGCAAGCGCCTGCGTAATCGTCGTATGCTTTGGCTGTGGGAACAAAATACGCTCTGTCCGCTTCGGCGCGAGGCATTTCCGCATAGTCGCTGTCGACGGTGATCACCGGAGCTTCGTCGTCGATAAAATTGTTATCTCTTAATTCGTCCGCCGACATGCCGAATATTTCGGTAATGCAGAAATTCGCGGTCGAACTCGAATACCCGCTTGCGCTTACCGTAAGTCTTGCTTTATCCGACGACCAGCCGCGCCATAAATCTTTATAATAGTCCGAACTGTCGAGATCGGACACTATATCCGAATTGGCATAAACGATTTTTGAATTATAATCGAAAGATATCGTGCCGTAACGCGAATCGGGTTTTACGTTAAACGCAGGACCGGACCAACCGTCGCCCGAGTTGTTCTGAGCCACAAACGAAATGTATAAAGCTGTGCCTACATCGTCGTTTACATGCAATTTCTTGCCTTTTTCATAACCGACCATATCCTGACCGTTTCCGCCTGCCATAACCCACGAAACGCCTACGCCGCCGGAGGAAAACTGACCGCGGTTAACGTCGATTCTTAAATATTTCGAACTGTCGACCGGGTCGGTGAGAGTAAACGTAAGTTTGTTAAAGTCGGCTACGCCTTGATGTTCGGGTGTTATAAAGAACCTGAAAAGCGTGTCGCTTTGCGTAAGAGCGGCAACGTTTATCAGTTTTGTGAAAGTAAGTTTATCTCCGTTTGCGAGTTTTACTTTAAGTCCCGTGGAATCCGCGCCGAATTCGGTATAGCGACCATAAGTCACCGAACTTTCGGCGCTATTAACCCCGTAACCGAAACCCTGAACGGTAAAACTTTTTTCGGTAGAATACTGTTCTTTACCTATACTTGCATAGTAGCGCACGGTATAATTACCCGTTTCGCTGAGTTTTACCGCTTTTCCGCGAACGACATCGCCGCCCGGGAACGTCACGGTGTGAAGTGCTTTGACTGTGTTTGAACCGTCGGTAAGAGTTCGTTCGGGAACGTCGAAAGTATCGCCGTAAGCGTAAACTTCGGCAATATCAACGTCGCTCCACACGGCGGCGTTCGCGCTTGCGGCAAAAACCGCAACCGTAGAACAGATCGCCACGCACAAAAGGATAAAAATCGTCGTTAATCTGCGTTTCATTCTTATTTCCCTTTTATTTTTTTATTTTTGTTTTTTGTGTTTTTTTTGTTTTCAGCCTTTGACGCCGCCTATCGACAGGTTGCCTAACAGCCGCTTATGCGTAAAGCAGAACAACGC
>CAKQXZ010000155.1 GCA_934292955.1 uncultured Clostridia bacterium | reverse complement strand
GTAATGACAAATTTAAGCGTAAGCGTTGTCGCGTCGGCTTCATCGGGTGTTTTCCATTCGTAAGCGTTTTCGTCGGTAAGTTTCAGCGCGACGTTATATTCGCCTGCATTAACGCCGCCGTTATTTTCGATAACGGTGTAAGCGTCGCTTGCTTCAATGGTCGCCGCCTGCTTTTCACCGTTATAAACTTTTGAATTTATAACGGGTGCGTTGACCACGGTTTTGGCTGATTCGCTGTTTTCGACGCTGCATGCCATAACGGCGCAAGCAGCGAAAACAATACAAAGAACCGCCAGCAGTGCTTTGAGTTTTTTCATATTTTCCCTCCAATTTTGTTATCTTATATTACAACGCAAAATGCGTCTGAACCTTTTGTTCGCTTTGCCTTATGCAACGACGACGTTCACTCCTGCGGGAGCAATCTTTTTATCGCTGCTGTTTACGTCTTTACCTTGATTTGCAAACATTGTGTAGGATTTTACTTTGATTTCGACTCCGCTATAGGTGTTGGCTGCTTTATCTCCCACCTGATTTCCAAGTAACGAATAAACGGTGCATTCGCTTGCGTCGATTTTCACGTCTTTCATAATAGTGCCGTCTGTATATCTCGACGCTAAAAGTCCGTTATCATGAGTTGTTCCCGTAAAGCCGATTACTTTTATGCTTATACCGTTTAATTCCGCTCCCACCATTGTTCTTGCAAGCACTGCGGAAAGATAGTCGTTATTACAGCTTACGTTTGCAAAATTAACGTCTTTTATTATTGCGCCCTTTCCTATATTACCGAACAAGCCGTTTGCACCCGCAGTAAAATCGGATATAGTATGATTTCGACCGTCGAAAACACCTCTGAATCCGAAACCGCCTTCCCAATAACCGGGTTGACCGCTTAAGTTCTGCGAAAGTTTTGCGTTCTGCATGTCTATATCCGCGCCGAGAACGTAATAACCGTAAATCGAAGCGTTGATTGTTTTTATTTTCAGAACGTCGAGATCTTCCGCTTTGCGGATTATCTTTGTCGCAAGTAAAACGTTGTAACCGAACGTGTAATGCACATCGCCCTTCTTCGATACGACTTCAAACATAAGTTCGCCCGTTGCGCCCGCTTTTGTTAAATCTACAGTAAGTTTGCCATTGTTTACAGCGCCGTTTCCGAGTATTACGCCGTTATAGGTTACCGTTGCATTTTCGCCGACATAATCGCTTGCGAACGAAAGATCGATTTCGGAAGTCGCTGTTTCGACAAGCTGTCTTTCGTGCGATACGCTTACGTTACGCGAATCGGCTATTTCGATTTCAACGGTTACATGCGAACCGTTAAGATAGGAAATCGCATTTATCGTAATACTGCCGGCGCCGGCATCTTGCGGTACGCTGATTACGCCGTTTTCAAGCGTAATGCCGCCAAAAAGATTTTCGGCTGTAATGCTTGCGTAACGAGTATTTACCTTAACAATCGAACTGCCGCCCAAAGCAATCATTTCGGGAATCTGAACGAATTCTATTTGCTGATGCGGGTCGATAGTTTCGATTGCGTGTTTAACAAACGGTATGCCGTTTATAAACGACCATATGCCTTCATCGAACTCGCTTATTATGGTCTTTAACAAAGCAGAAGTCGAAAAATCGCTATAAGACGTAGCGGTATAAGACGAACCGCTTTCGGTCAGGATTTTATCTGCGCGGGCATGGTCGCATACAACAACGAGATTTTCTACGTTTTTGGTTCTTGTTCCCAAAACTACGTTTGCGAGATCGGATCTGTCTTTATTGGTAACGTAAGCGATATCCGCGCCTATTGCGTCCACGAAACAGTTCCTGACCTTTGCGGAATCCGAAGCCCCGCACGAGAAGAACGCGCCCATGGTTCTGGGTTCGCCGTTAGCGCTGAACAAATCCCTGTTTTCGTTGCCTGCGCCTAATTTTGCGAAAGTTATATTGACGTTTTCTATAAGTCCGCCGCCGTAGGAACAGATAAATCCGTTATTTTCTTCTACGCCGGCGTTCGTGAACGAAACGTTTTTGATAACGGCGTTGTTACCCGTAAACCCGAAGATACCGCCGCTTTCTCTGCCGCTCGTAGCCGATTTGACGGTAATTCCGTTTACGTTATAGCCGCGCCCGTCGAATACGCCCCTGAAGCCGTATTTTGACGGATCGTTCCAGCCTGCGCCGCCGAGTTTGTTGTTTATCGTCCATATTTCGCCGCTGTCCGTAAGAGAAACAAAACTTGCGTTATATTCAATATTTCCGTTGAGTACGAAATAACCGTCAAGCACGCCCGTGTTGCTTATGTCGCCGTTCGCGCGGGCAAGACTGCGCATCTGATCGAATTCCGCTTTGTTGCTTATTATAAGCGTGTAAATATCCGCTGTAAACGTGTATTCAACGTCGGCGGTAGACAAAATCATCTCTCTTGCGCCGAGTTTATCAGCCGTTTTGGGAAGTTTATCCTTGTTGAGAACGATGTTCTTGCCCGAAACGGAAGAGCAGACGTTTACTCCGTCTAACGTAAGCGACAAAACGTTTTCGTTAAACGAGTCGGGAAGTGTTACAGGCTTTAAATCTTCGACCTCGATTTCCGGACGGATATCAAGCGTTTTAACTGCCTTTTCGACGATAACTTTTATGGAAACGGTAATGTTTTTGCCATTCGGCGTGCGGTAAGCGCCGATAATGTCGGTCGTACCGGCAGAAACCTTTTTAACGATATAATTTCCGTTTGCACCCGTAATTTCGGCAATGTCGGAATCGTACCGTTCGGAATCGAGATCCCAGTTGATGACCGCATTTTTAACCACGCTGCTGCCATGATACGCCGTAAAGCTTAAAGGCATTTCGGTTTTTCCCGCTTCGGCTATGGTGAATAATTTCAATTCGTAACCGTCGTCACCGACCGTGATTTCTCCGTCGGGCACAACGGTCGCTATGGGTTCTATAACCTTTACCGATACGCTCTTATTAACGTA
>CAKQXZ010000154.1 GCA_934292955.1 uncultured Clostridia bacterium | reverse complement strand
GGGTTGAATGGGAACGTAAAGTGTTTGGTAAACGATACAAAACACAATTAGAATTGTTTTATGATTTGCCTATATGCGCAGGACTGCTGGAGAATAAAAAAAATTGAATAAACCTAAAAATTTGATTATAGAAGAAGTGCAGGATGAGATAATACGGGATTGCCTTTATTCTTTGCTTGAAAGCGATATTCCGATATATTACACCCATCACAAACGGGCGGTTCCAAAAGCAATAAACGTATACGATTACGATACAGTAAAAATATTCGTTGTGCCGCATAAAGAACAGGAACAATACACGGATAAGCGGATAATCGACCTATACGATGACTTATCTCCGAATTTACGAGATTTTGCGAAAGAACTTCAAAGCCTGTCGCCCGACAAAGCGGAACAATTTTTACGGGATACTTTAACGCAATACGACGCCGAAGAAACAGCCGCGTATCTGAAAGAATCGCTTGAAAACGGTTCGCTCTTTAACTATGCCGAGATAGTTACGAAAGACGAATACTACGACCGCCACGGATTTATAGAAACGTATTCGTTTTATCTGAGAGGAGAACTCAAATCATACGGAATAACCGTCGAACGCAAAGACGATTGTTATTGTTTTTTATACGACGGCGAAAACTACGCCGAGGCGTTGGATTATTTCGCTGAAAATATACACGACGAAGACACTAAACTTTATCGTAAATTCCGCGCTCAACAAAATCAAATGTAAGGAGGTTTGTTTATGACGAGAGGAAAAATTGCCGTTATAACGCCGGACGGAGACATTCTGACTTCGGTGGAATTTAACGGCGGAATGTATATAGAGACCGGCGGTCTCGGACAAGAAGTTTTCAAGGAATTAAATCTTATCGAAACTGTCAAGGAATACACTGCACTGGTAAAAATGTTCAATACTGCCCACTTCGGATATGCCGAAAACCTTTTTTATGACGCACCGAAAAATTATCTCGATATGAAACACCACTATCCTGACAAATGGGGTTCCGATTACGTTTACATAAAAAATCTGTCCGAATCTCCCGTCGTCTTTACCGACAATCAAGGGAAAAAGATTCGGATAGATAACGATACGACTGCCGTTTTTTATTTCGGAGATTTCTTTTTTGCCGGAGAAAGTAATTTCGATAGGCTGATGTTTATTGAGAAATTAAAGCCATACAAACAAAAACCTGTGCAAGATTATGATAAAGGGTTTAGTGAAATCTGGGAAATGTGTTCTGAATACGATTGTCTCAATGACTGTGTTCTTACAAGTCTTATTGAATCCGACCTTAAGTTTGTTCCGAATGAGTTATTGGACAGATACGAAACCGTAGTATTACCAAACGGATCGACGAATTTGATTGAAAAAAACTACGATGCCGAAAATTATCGTATGGACGAACACGGGAACCTTAAAAAAATTACCAAAGCCGATTTTGAAGAACTTATAGACTACCTGATCGATTTTTTTCAGGAAGAAATGCAAATACACGTTAAGGAGGATTTTTGCCTATGAATGAAATGTTTAAGGACTACCCCGACGTTGTAAGCGTCGAACAATTAAAGGAAATGTTGCAAATCGGGCAAGTTCTCGCTTATAAACTTGTAAAGGAGGGAGAAATAAAATCACGCAAGGTCGGACGTGAATACAAAATACTTAAATCGACCGTTATAGAGTATGTTTCGAGAGGTTGTTCGTAATGGAATTAAAAGGAACGTTACAATCTAAAAAAGGCTATTTATACGCGGTAATCGGCTATAAAGACGAGGCGGGAAAACAAAAATATAAGTGGTACGCCACAGGCTTGAAGGAACGCGGAAATAAAAAAGAAGCAAAAGAAATTCTCGCACAAAAGTTACAGGAATTTGAGGAAGAACAGACAAACCTGCTCAACAAACTTGAAAACCGTACAAAGCCTAAAAACGTGGATAAAGCGGAAGCGACAATGTTGTTTTCAGATTATTGTCTGAAATATGTAGAAAGTAAAAAATCCGAATTATCCCCGTCTGTGTATAGTCTATACTTAAAGCACTACATAAAACTTTTTAAGGCTTATTTCGATCCGAAAAAATTACGGCTTATAGATATTACCGAAAAAGAAATTACCGATTTCTACGAAGACAGGTTAAAGCATGGGGTTAAGAAAATTACCCTGAAACATTATAATTGCGTGCTTCGCCCGGCTTTAAGACAGGCATATAGAGATAAATTGATTCCAGATAATCCGTTTGACTATATTGATTCCATAAAGAAAGAAAAAGCATCTATGTCTTTCTATGATAAAAACGAAATGAAGGCGTTTTTTACGGCAATAAAAGGACATAAACTCGAAATACCGTTTATGCTTGCGGCTTATTATGGATTTCGTCGGAGTGAAGTTTTGGGACTTCGTTGGAGCGCAATTGATTTCGAGCATAAACTGATAACCGTAAATCATAAACTGCTCGTCGTGGACAAAAAAGTTATTTTAACCGACGATTTGAAAACCGAAAAGAGCCATCGCACGCTTCCGCTTATTCCTGCTGTCGAAGCCGCTTTGTTAAAACATAAGGCACAGATAGAAGAGAATAAACGATTTTATGGAAATACATACGATACCCGGTATCTCGATTACGTCTGCGTAGAGGAAAACGGAAAAATAATTTACCCCGACCATATGACGAAAAAATTTGCCGATTTACTGAAAGAGAAAAATCTGCGACATATTCGTCTGCACGATTTACGGCACAGTTGTGCAAGCAATCTTTTGGCAAACGGAGTGCAACTGAAAGAAATACAGGAATGGCTCGGACACTCGAATTTCGGAACGACGGCAGATGTTTATTCTCACTTGGATTTCAGTGCAAAGGTAAAAGCAGCGCAAACTCTTACTCAAGCGTATGAAGAACCGACAGAAGAAAATCCACCCGCACAAGACAGAAAAAATGTAGAAATACTTATGCAAGCAATCGATGAAATGAAAAAACTCGGTTTCAATTCCCTTGAAGAATATCTTGCTTACAAGGACAAGCAATCACTTAAAGGATTAAAAAAGAACCCCATCGAAATGTAGAAAAAGG
>CAKQXZ010000153.1 GCA_934292955.1 uncultured Clostridia bacterium | reverse complement strand
CCTTTAATACGGAATTCACCGCATTTTCCTTTATTAGTAATTCGGACGAAGCCGTTTTTAGCCGACCCCGTCCGATTTAAGTCCGATCAATTATTTTTAAGATCAGGCAACTTCGTTATTCTTCATAAGGAATGCAAACAATTTATCGATAACGATTGACTGTTGTATATACTCAAGTTGACGAGCAGACATCGTATCTTTGTATTCGTCGAAAGATTTTTCGACCGATGCAGCCTGTTCTGCGATTTTAGCGTTAACTTCTTCTTCGGTTGCTTTAATATCTTCCGTTTCGATAATTTTTTCAATTATAAGCTGCGATTTAACGCGTTCTTTTGCACTGTCGGTAAATCCTTTACGATAGTCTTCCATAGTCTGATTGGTATATTTAAGATAATCTTCCATTTTCAGACCGCTGTACATCATTCTGTAAGACATTTCTTCAACCATCGAATCGATCGCCTTTTCAACAAGACAATCGGGGACTTCGACCTGAGAATCGTCTACTATCATTTTAACAAGTTTATCTTCGGTCTCGCGTTTGCCTTTTTCTTCGTTTGCTTTTGTAAGATCGGCTTTGCGTTTAGCCTTATATGCGTCTACGCTTTCTTCACCCGTTGCGTCCTTAATGAATTCGTCGTTCACTTCGGGAAGTTCTTTAACTTTTATGGAATGAAGTTTAATTGCGAAAACGGCAACTTTACCCGCAAGTTCTTTCGCACCGTAATCTTCGGGGAATTTTACGGTAATGTCGCGTTCGCTTCCGATAGTCATACCGATGATCTGGTCTTCAAAACCGGGAATGAAAGATTTGCTGCCGATTACAAGACGCTGATTCTGCGCCGTACCGCCTTCAAACTTAACGTTATCGATCGAGCCGGAGTAATCGAGTTCGCAAATATCTCCGTCAGCTACCGCTCTGTCGGTAACTTCAACTTCTCTCGAATTTCTTTCTCTGAGTTTTTCGATATCTGCGTCGATATCTGCGTCGGTTACATTATACTCAACTTTTTCAATCTTTATACCCTTATATTTTCCGAGTTTAACTTCGGGTTTTAAGGGTGCGGTCGCAACGATGGTTACCCCGCCGTCGTCTTTGAATTTGAAATCTTCGATTGCGGGTCCGTCAATTACCTGATATTCGGTTTCTTTTTCAAGCGCGGCAAAATAATTTTCGGTGAAAACAAAATTGAGTGCGTCTTCGAAAAGCGGCTGTTCTCCGTAGTATTTTACGAAATAACTATAAGGAACGTGTCCTTTTCTGAAACCGGGTACGGCAAATTTTTTCTTATTCTTTTCATATGCTTTAAGATTGGCGTTGTGCCATTCTTCGTTTGTGAGATCCATCGTCATCTTAAGATCGTTTTTCTCTGTTTTCTCGACTGTATAGGTCATAATATAACTCCTGAACATTCTTTGCTTAGAGCATTTTAACAAATAGAGAAAAAAAAGTAAAGTTAATAACGCATTATTTTCACTTTTATTTTACTTTTCTTCATATTTATTATATAATGAAAAGAGTTGATTATCGATATACTATGTCGATTTCTGCATTTTTATAAAAACGGACGGACAGATTATGCCGCAGGACGCAATAACTCTTAAAAGAATGGCGCAGGAACTTAACGACTTTTTTTCCGGCGCGAAAATAAATAAAATCACGCAACCTTCGCAAGACGAAATCGTTTTATTTTTATACTCGAAATTCGGCAACGCAAGGCTTACTGTCTGCGTAAACGCAATTTCGGCAAGGGTCGGAATAACAAATCTCGATATGCAAAACCCTGCTACTCCGCCCGCATTCTGTATGCTGCTTAGAAAACACTTGCTTAATGCGTCGATAAACAGCATTCAGACTATCCGAGACGAACGCATCGTTCGAATCGTTTTCGACGGAAAAAACGATTTTATGGATCCTGTCGAAAAAGAACTGTATTGCGAAATAATGGGCAAATATTCCAACGCGGTATTCTGTGAAAACGATACCATTCTCGGTACGCTCCGCCCCGTCTGTTTTGATCCGGGAAAAGAAAGAATATTGCTGTCGGGCGCAAAATACGCGCTCCCGCATTCACAAGATAAAACAAGTCTGTATTCTCAAACTTGTACAGACGTACTCAAAGCGTTTTCGGGTGGCGATTTTGCCGATTATATATTCAAAAATATTGTCGGATTTTCTTCACAGACGGCAAAAGAAGCGGTTTTTCGCAAATATGGTAAAACGGTTTTCGAAAAGGCAATACCCGATCCCGACGACTTCTTAAAATTTCTTACATCTTTTGTCGACGATTACGACGATAAAGCGTGTGTTGCTGTAATGAACGAAAAGCCGACCGACTACTTTTTTTGCGATTATAAAACAATATCCGGCGAAAAAATATTATTCGACCATATTACCGATGCCGAAACTTTTTATTTCGACGAAAAGAAAAAGCTTCGCGAAAAGACAGAACTGAAGAATAAACTTAACTCGATCGTCAATGCCGTTATCAAAAAAGAAACTAAAAAACTTCAGATTATAAATGACAAACTTCTTTCTTGCGCAGACGGCGAAAAATTACGGCGTTACGGCGAACTTATCACCGCGAATATCTATAAAATAAAACGCGGAGACAAAAGTGTGATTGTCGACGATTACTATAACGATAACGCAAAACTGACAATTCCGCTCGACGAACAACTCGACCCTAACCGCAACGCACAGAAATATTTCAAACGCTATACCAAACTTAAAAATACTTACAAAGCCGTTATCCCGCAAAAGGAGCAAGCCGAAAGCGAAATAGAATACGCAATGTCGGTTTTATCCGAAATTCAGACGGCAGACGATGTACAATCGCTTAATCTCGTACGCGACGAGCTTATCGAAAGCGGCTATATACAGTCAGGCGACAACAAAAACAAGAAACGCGATGCAAAAGCACCCGTAGAATTCAGGACATTCGAATATAACGGTTTCAAAATACGCGCGGGCAAAAATAACGTTCAGAACGATAAACTGACCTTTTCGGCAAAACCGTCGGACTGCTGGCTTCATGTAAAAGATTATCATTCGGCGCATGTCGTTATAG
>CAKQXZ010000152.1 GCA_934292955.1 uncultured Clostridia bacterium | reverse complement strand
GGGCGATACTCTGCCGAAAAGATAGATGAATTTATCTGACGTGACTATCTCGTTATACGCTTTGCACCAGTAGTAAACGGCGGCAAGCATGACCGAAGAAGAAATGCCGTAAAGTACGGCTTCTTTTGTAACGGGATTGTCGTTGAGAAAAAACAGAATGGTTTCGCCCTTATGTACGAAAAGCGGGTTTATAAGTGCAATAACGACCATTAGCGGAAGCGCGCCCAAAAGACTTGAAAACAGTTTTTTTACCCCGATATAGAACGCGCAGAATATAAGCGAGAAGAAAAACGACAGCCCGATTATTACGGGGTTATCGGTAAACGCCGTAATTACGATTACAAGCACGAAATAAATAAATTCTACCGCGGGGTGAATTTTTGCAAAAACTTTCATTGCGTCACCCCTATGTACCCGCCGACAGAACCGTACATATAACCGACCGAATCGAAATGATTTTCGCTAAGTCCGCTTGCCGAGTCGCCCATATAGCCGCCGACGTCGCGCCCGAGATCGCATGTGTAAACCCACTCGATTTTGTCGCCGTTTTTAAGCACATATTTCGAACAGCCGTAGTTGGGAAAAACGCCGTTAACCTTATACATCCAGCCCGACAGTTCCCCGCACGAAAATTCGTAAAGATTGTTTATTCCCTGAACGTAAACGCTTCCGTAGTTTGCCGAATACACGCACTCCATGTGAATTTTTTTGTGACGCACGGCTCGGTTTAATATATCGTAAACAGTGTCGTTTTTTCTTAAAACAAGCGTAAACTCTTCCAATATGACGCCGCTTTGCGGAACGTATTTTTCAAATTTCAGTTCGTCGTCGAGTTTATCCCAGTTATCCAAAACGGTATCGCAACGAATGGAAACGGTTACCGTTTCGCTGTCTTCCGTTATGTCGTCGATATGGGTAAGATAATAATCGTCGACCGACTGAATTTTTGTTCCGCAAGCGATAAGCACTATTAAAAACAGGGCTATAGCTGCGGCAATCAGATCTTTCTTCATTGTTTTCGCTTTTTTGTTCTTTTTTTCAGGGAGATTTTTTTGCCGAAGCGGACAAATTTCAGTCGCCGCCGTCGGGCGTTTTATTCGTCGCTTTCGGGCATTAAGTCGGCAAGTTTTTGTTTTTTGCGCTTTTTAATATGCAATATAATGACAGTTACGATAACTGCGACCGCAGCGGCGGATATAACCGAAATTATGAGCGCGGTCTGCAGATTATCAACCTGCGTTTTAGACTTTAACAAGCCTTCGACGTCGGTCTTTTCGAACGCCGATCTGTCGTATTCGGAAAGCGCGATATATCGATTATACAGTTCGTAAACGATCTCTTTGTCTTTAAGCGAAATATGGTCGAACGGATAGAGTTTTTCTTTTATAAGCCGCTTTATTCCGGCAATTTCGTTTTCTATCAGGTCGATCTGATTTTTCGCTTTTTCAAGTTTTGCGATATACTTGGTTTTGCCGTCGAAATCGAAAGAATTTTTAATTTTTGCGTACAGTTTAAGCACTTCTGCGCGGTACGCGGTAGTAAGTTCTTCGGGCAAAGCGTCGGTTTTTGCTTTATCTGCTGAGGTAAACTCGTAAAGCGGATCGGAAACGTCGTCGCCGCCGTTGTTGTAATCGGGTTTTTCTTCGGCGTAAGCAATGCCCTTGAACGCTAAAATATCCGACAGTTTTTCATAGTTGTAAACGTAACTGCGTTCGGTATAATCTATTTTGAGATATTGTTCATAAACACGCTCCAACTGTGCGTTTTCGGTGCTATAGGTCAACTTTTCTATTTCTTCGGCAACATTTTTCACTGCGTTTTTCACGCTTTCGCTCTGTTCGGGGCGGAAATCGTAAAGCCGCCTTTTCCCGCTTAAAAACCGCACGAGCGAAGCCATGCCGTAAAGCGCTTGTTCGCCCGCCATGGTATTTGATTCGTCGGGTTTTGACGACGGATTTTCTTCGTCGTACACAAAAGAATGCAAAAACCCGCCGTCTGAATTGCGGTACTTTATAAGCCCGTCGTACACCGTTTTGCCGTCTTTTACAAAATCATCGGTTTCAAAAGGATTTTTGCCGAGCGAACACAAAGCGACAAGCACTTGCGCCGCGCTTTCGCCGTTGGGCGTACCCCAACTTATAAACCCGCCGTCCGCCTGCTGAACGGAAGAAAGTTTTTTAAGCGCGCGGTTTACCGAATCTCTTACTTTTGTAACGAAAACGCCGTCGCCTTTTTTATAGGAATACTGCTTTTCGCTGTTAAAATACGGGGCGAGCGACTGAATTGCCATTGCCGTTATATCCGGGTCGGAAACGTCGCCGGATAATGCCCAGCCGCCGCCGTCGATCTCGCGGCTCAATATGTTAAGAATGATATCGTCGCGGGTGTAAAATGCCTTTTCGGGAACGGCGTAAGCCATACTGTCAAGCGCGATAAGTCCCCATATATATCCGTTAATGCCCTGTTTGCCGAGCAAACCGACATTTTCGTCCGCGCGGTTATAAACGCCGTCGGCAATAAGATCTATATCGCCGTTAAGCCCCGCTTTTTTGGGGGTTCCGCCGCAGGAAAGTATTGAAATAGTAATTCTGTGCCACTCGGTCGCCTTGGCTTTATCGAGTTTTTCGGCGGTTTTGTAACGCTTGTCTATAACGTCGTTTATAACGGCAAGGTAACCGTCGAAGTTATCGGCGACGCCCAAACGGCTAAGCCCTACGGGGTACCAGTCGCCGGGCGTTGTTCCCGCCAAAGACAAAAACTCGTCGTTGATAAGATAACCGTCCGCACCGCTGCCCACGTCCTGTTTTTTCCATTGTATTATGTCGTTTGATATCTGCGTAACTTCTTCGACGGTCGGGGCTGTAACGGTATCGGTTTTGGCAAAAACGCGCCTAACAGCCGTAAAATCGGAGATCCCGCCCGCACCCGCAAAATTGCCCGATGACAGGCAGCAAAGCGTTATGACGGCGCAAAACCACGTTGCAAAAAGCCGTATTTTTGTTTTTTTCGATAAAATCTTCATTAAAAATTATCAAAATAATACTTTTTAAGTTCTGTATAAGCGATTTCAACCGTTGTTTCGTCCGCGTTCCACAC
>CAKQXZ010000151.1 GCA_934292955.1 uncultured Clostridia bacterium | reverse complement strand
CTTCAATCAGTTATACGGGCATAAACGAATCCATAAACAGTCATCTGCTCGTTTACGCAGCCGAAAAATCGCGTATTGCGGGCAAAACGATAGAACTTGATAAGGAGTAAAACAGTGAAGAGATTTTTAACCGTTTTATTATGCTTTATTATCGTATTCTGCGCGGCTTCATGCGTCTGGAAAGACTCGTCGGTAAATTATGGAGAAGAAGTACCCGTGTATACGAGCGATAAGCAATTCTACATCGGAATGTGGATCGGCGTACCCGATTCGGTAAAGTCGTATACATCCGAAGGCACCGTCGTTCCGGGGTCCGCCAGACGGCTTACCGATGAAGAGTTCGACGAGCAGTATAAACATATAAAGGAAGCGGGCTTTACTCATGCCGAAGGAGGGTACGGCGAAAAGAGCGACGCCTACAATTTACGCGCGCTTGCCGCCGCCGAAAAGTACGGAATAAAGCAGTATATTCATAACGACGAAATCAACGCCTACCTTATGAACACAACGCTTTCCGAAGAAGAAGTCGAGCAGAATTTAAGAACGATATCGGCAAAATTTACGGCGTATTCTTCTTTTGCCGGGCTTAAAGTAAGGGACGAACCCGCTCTTAGCGAAATTAAAAATTATTCGGTCGCCAAGAAAAGGTTCGATAAAGTTTTCGGTAAAGATAAAATATTTTACATGAATCTTCTGCCTGTGGTGGCTTCTCCGTCTGCGATCGGTTCCGATTATAAAGCGTATATCCGCGAATTTGTAGATCAAATCGGCACAGATTACGTTTCTTACGATCATTATCCGCTTATCTCGAACAAAAACGGAAATCAGATTATAGAAAACTTTCTTTTCAACATGAAACTCGTAAAGCAGGTTGCGCCCGAAAAGGATATGTGGACGTTTTTGCAGAGTATGCAATATGGCACGAATAACCGCGCGCTCGAAAGTAGCGCCGACGCAACTTTTCAGGTTTACAGTTTTCTCGCTATGGGCGGAACCGGCATTCAATGGTTCTGCTATTGGAGCCCGCCGCCTTACGACGGAGCAACCCGTTTCGGCGTTGCATGCGTAGATCGCGACGGCAGTTTATCGCCTGCATACGATTACGTTAAAACGGCGAATCTCGAACTTAAAGGTCTTGAAAATATCTATTTCAATTTCGACTGGCAGGGCGCAATGCCCTTAATCGGCAGCAAAAACGATAACGGCGGCGAAAACAAGAACTTCAATTATATTCTCGACACGGCGATTAAGTCTCACGATAGAATAAAATCTGTCAAGGCAGAACAGGATACGCTTGTTGGCGTGTTTAAGGATAAAGACAATCGCGACGGCTTTATGGTCGTTAACTTCACAGAGCCGAGCGCAGGCATCTCCGATAAGGCGGAATTTACTTTCAACGATTGCACCCGCGCAATAGTCGTAAAAAACGGTGTCCGGACGGTGGTTGACTGTAAAAACGGCAAATTGACGCTGGATCTGCCGAGCGGCGCGGGGTATTTCGTAATACCGTTAAAATAAAAACCGTCGGCGGGTGACAAACGTAATTCTTCGGCAGGTTTACACAATAATAAGTACGGGAGAAAATAATTATGTTAAAAAAACTTTTTTGTTTGCTATTGGCATTTACTGTCTGCATCGGCGCGTCGGCGTGCCGCAGACGTGACGACGATTCAAGCGGCGGCAACATCGAAACAGGCGATATAGCCGAAGGAGTGACTATTTCCGAAAACGGAAAAGAAGTTTACTTCGGCGATAGCAAAGACGGCAAAAAGCGCATTAAAATCGCCTTTGCCGATACGGGTTACGGCAGCGACTGGCTGAAAGTAATCGGCTCGCATTTCGTAAAAGAAAACCCCGAATACTGGATTTATCTCGACGGAGATCCGGGGCTTACCGAACTTGTGTCCACGCAACTTTCTACCGGATATGGGCTTCCCGATATCTATATGCCTTTGGGATCGCTCTGGCAAAGTTATGCGTTAAACGACTGGATGGAAGAACTTTCAGACGTTTATAATCAGAAACCCGACGGCGAAAGCGGAAAAACCATTTATGACAAAATGGATCCGGCATGGCAGGATTACTGCACCGCGATTAACGGCGGAGAATACGGGAAATACGTCTTCCCATGGGCGCAGACCATCACGGGTATAGTCTATAACGAAACGCTTTTCGCAAAATACGGGTGGAGCATTCCAACGACCAACCAAGAACTTCTCGCCCTGTGCGAAAAGATAAAGACCGACACGAACAATAAAGTTGCGCCTTTCGTTTATCCCGGTAAGATTAAAGGATATTTCGACTTTATGGGCATGACCTACTGGCTGCAGGCTTCGGGCGTAGATGGTCTGAAAGAGTTCTATCGTTTTGAATCGGTCGAAGTTTACAATTATAATCAGCAGCCGGGCAGCGGTAAACTGCAGGCACTCGAAGCGTTCACCGAAGTATTCGGACCGGACGTAAATTATTCGCTTAAAGGTTCAATGAGTTTAACTCATACCGAAGCGCAAATCGCATTTCTCAACGGTTCGGCTGCAATGACGATTAACGGCAGTTGGCTTGAACGTGAAATGATAAACGACCTTAAAACGTCGTCGGCAAAAATGCGTATGATGCCGTTTCCGAGTATCGAATCCGCCCAAAAGGACGAAAACGGCAATTATATCAAGGTAAACTACGGCGCGGTTCCCGACTATATGTTCATTCCCAAAGCCGCACCGGAAAAAGACGGCGCAAAAAAATTCATTGCGTTCACCGCAAAAGACGAAATGCTTTGTCTGTTTGCAAAGTACACAGGTTCTCCCAGACCTTTCGAATGCGATTACGACGAAACGGTTGCCGAACTTTCCGACTTCGTGCAGGACTGCTTCAGAATAAGGAGCGAATCGGTTTATTACTTCCCGTCGTCCAAAAGCCCGCTGTATGTGAAGAATTATGTTCAGCCGTGGTATACGGGCAATCCTTATATCGGTCTTGTCAACGGTCCCGATAAAGACGGTTATACTCCGAGCCGCTATATAAGAATGCAATATCAGGAAGCAAAGGCAAGTTGGAACAACTGGATGTCCGAAATCTCTTAAGGGGAACGATAATGTCTACAAAGCAGACGATTTTACGGGAAAACAGGGGATTAAGTAGGAAGTGGCAC
>CAKQXZ010000150.1 GCA_934292955.1 uncultured Clostridia bacterium | reverse complement strand
TAGGAGCCTATGTTGGATTTAATATAGTCTCAATGATTGCAAGTGGACTTTTAGGTATGTTGTCAATAGCACATGGAATAGCAGGAGCAGCTGAAATGTTACATTCTGGGCAAACTATGGCAGCAACTGCTGCACAATGGGGGTTAAATTCCGCATTATTAGCCTGTCCAATTACTTGGATTGTAATTTTAATAATGGCCTTAATTGTTGCACTAACATATTTATGGTTTACTAATGACAAAGTGGCATACGGAATACTTTATGTTTGGGATGCATTGAAACTAGGAATAATGGTTGCTGGACTTGGAATTCAAGGTGTATTTTATGCGATAGTTTTAGGTGCTATGGCATTATGGTTAGGAATTCAAACTTGTGTACTTGGGGCAATGGCTGCTTGGTTTGCTTTTCAAACAGGAGTAGAGGCTGTTTGCTTAGGTGTTCTAAGCATCTTTCAAGGTTTATACAATGGTGTTGTTTGGTTAGTAAACCGGAATAATTCAAGCATTGAATAAAATACCAGGTGTTCAAATAGATACTGTTGAGGCGGCACACTTTGCTGATGATTTTGCAAGTAAAATGACAAATAATATAATAGATAGAAATGCAAAATTACAAGAAATGGCTAGTCAAATGGATGGAACTGTAGACAAAATAAACCAATTAAAAGGAGAGTTTGGAACAAAACTTAATGCATCAGCAACTAATATACAGAATACAGCAATAGATATGAATAATACACGACAAGATAGAGTAGACCATCGAAATGACTGGATAAATGGTGCTGGAAATGCTATAAAAAATGTATTAAGTGATAAGAGTTTCTCAATAGATCCATCACAATTTGGAAATGGTACACTAGGAGATATTGCTGGAGATACAAAGGACATAGCCAATAATACTAAAGAAATAACAGATGAAGATTTAAAATATTTAATAGATATAGCAGAAAGAGATACTATAAATAGATTTACAACGGTTCCATTAACTATAAATATGACTAACAATAATAATATTGATAGCGAAACAGATATTGATGGAATAGTTGACTCTTTAACCAAAAGGTTAGAAGAAGAATTGGAATATATTTCTGATGGAGTACATGAATAGGAGGGAGTTTTTATGGCATATTATTTTTATTTAGGAAATGTACTTCTTCCCATTCCTCCTAGTAAACTTGAACTAAAAATAAATAATAATAATAAAACATATGATTTAATAAATTATTCACAAATAAACGTATTGAAAAATCCAGGGTTGTCAAGTTTTGAATTTGAAGTTGTATTGCCAAATACAAAATATCCTTTTGCGATGTATAAAAATAATTTTCAAAATGCTAAATATTATTTAGGCGTATTAGAAAATTTAAAAGTTAATAGATCTGCTTTTCAGTTTATAGTTGTTAGAAAATTTCCAAACGGTAAAGATATATTTAATACCGATATTAAAGTAGCATTGGAAGAATATACTGTAACTGATACTACAGATGAAGGATTTGATACAAAGGTAAAAATAAAATTAAAACAATATAAAGAATATTCTACTAAAAAAGTACAAGTAACGATAAAACAATATAGACCACCAGCTGTTACACGAACTGTTACAACTAATAATACCGCAGTAGCAAAACCAAGTGGACAAAATTATACTGTAAAAAGAGGAAATTGTTTATGGAATATAGCAAAAAGATTTTATGGAAATGGTAGTAAATATACTACTATATACAATGCTAATAGAGATAAAATAAAAAATCCAAATTTGATATATCCAGGACAAGTTCTATGGATACCATCATAGGAGGGAAGAAAATGAGCCAACAATTATTAATTCAAAATGGAAATACTGTATATGAACCAGTTGTTCAAGATGAAATAACTTGGACTACTGAAAGAAAAGGTGCTGCTGGAAAACTAGAATTTAAAGTTGTTAAAGATGATATAATTAACTTTGAAGAAGGAAACCCAGTAGCATTTAAGGTCGACAATACAAATTTATTTTATGGATTTGTGTTTAGAAAAAAGCGTGATAAAGAACAAATAATTACAACAACAGCATACGATCAACTTCGATATTTAAAAAATAAAGATACTAGAGTATATGTAAATAAAAGAGCAGATGAGGTAGTGCGTTCTATTGCTAGTGATTTTCAATTAAATGTTGGAATGCTTGAAAATACAGGATATGTGATAGCAAAAAAGACTGAAAGCAATCAGTCTTTATTTGATATTATATTAAATGCATTGGATGAAACAATAAGAAATAGAAAAGAAATGTATGTTCTGTATGATGATTTTGGAAAATTGTGTTTGAAAAACCTAGAAAGAATGAAGGTAGGATTAGTGATAGATGAAGAAACTGGAGAAAACTTTGATTATGAAAGTTCCATAGACTCAGATACATATAATCAAATAAAACTTACATATGATAATTCCGACACAGGAAAAAGAGAAGTATATATGGCAAAAGACTCAAGTAATATTGAGAAGTGGGGAGTATTACAGTATTTTGACACAATAGATGAAAAAACAAATGGAGCAGTTAAAGCAAGAGCGCTACTAGATTTATACAATCAAAAAACACGAAGTCTGGAGATAAAAAACGCATTAGGAGATATTAGGGTTAGAGGTGGTTCGCTTATAATAGTAAATCTAAATTTGGGAGATGTTAAGCTTCAAAACTTTATGCTAGTAGAAAAAGCAAAACATACTTTTAAAAATGGAGAACATTTTATGGATTTAACATTAAGAGGACAAAACTTTATATCTCAATAGGGGGAAAATATGAGTAGTTCATTGGGAGAAGTAATAAAAAAGATGGCAGTAGGAGCAAATGATGCAAATGCTCCTACTGCTGTTTTATTTGGAACTGTAACAAGTGTTGATCCACTTGAAATAACAGTTGAACAAAAATTAAAATTAACAAAGGAATTTCTAGTGCTTACTAAAAATGTTACGGACTATACGGTAAATGTAACTATGGACTGGAGTACGGACAGTGCAACTTTGGATGCTGACCATAATCATATTGCAAATGTTAATTCGGATATAAGTGTTTCATCTGATATATCTCCAAATGATGATAATCAAAAAATAACTAATAATGTAACTGGAGAAGTAAGTGTGGAGGTACAAGAAGAAACTATATATTTAAAACATAATCATAACATAAACGGAACTAAAAGTATAACAGTACAT
>CAKQXZ010000149.1 GCA_934292955.1 uncultured Clostridia bacterium | reverse complement strand
TCTTGTAAATAGCGACAGATTACAATACGATTATTTCGTTTCGGCAATGAACGGTGTAAAATGAAAGATAAAAGTAAACGTATCTTATTCCGTGTTTTAATTATAGCGGCAATAATCATTATTGCAGGCGCGCTCGGAGCAATCACGGGCAGGCTGATACTCGATAATATTATCTGATTATGAAAGAAAAAAAGAAAAACACGATTTTTATCGTTTTGTGCATCGTTTCGTTTTTTGTTTCGTTTATCGTCGGCGCGCTTGTTTGCGTAAAAATAACGGGGAGTTTGCCGCAAAGGCTTGTCAAAGTCAAATGGGACGACTCGGTCGGCAAACAATATAAAAATCTCGATTACGTAAACGACGGCGGACACAAGTTCGATTTATATATCCCGACCGGTATTTCAACCGACGCCAACCTGATATTGTATATTCACGGCGGAAGTTTTAATTCGGGTGCAAAAGAAGACGGCGACTTGTGGTGTAAATATTTTACGAGTAAAGGTTACGTTACGGCAACGCTCGATTATACGCTTCAGAAAAAAGGCGTCGACGCAAATCTTAACAAACTCGATTTGCAAATAAAAAATTGCGTGGCGGCAATCAAAGAAAAATGCCTGAATATGGGTATAAACTTAAACGGAATGGCGACGTGCGGAGTTTCCGCCGGCGGCACTCTCGCAATGAATTACGCCTACAAGCACGATAAAGATTCGGCTATTCCCGTAAAATTCGTATTTCAACTTGCAGGTCCTTCCGACTTTACGCCCTCGGAATGGGGTTTGCTGAAAAAAGTGGATAAAATAGAAAGCGATTCCGAATTTATAAAATGGATGACGGGCAAAGATTTTTCGGCGGAAGAAATAGCCGAAGGAAAGCATTTGAACGCTCTGTATGAAATATCGCCCGCGAGTCTTGTAAAAAAAGATTCCGTACCGTCGCTTGTCGGATACGGGATGAAAGACCATTGCGTTCCGCATAGTTCCCGCAATCTTTTGCTTGCGGCGTATAAAAACGCAGGCGTAAAATATGATTATGTGGAATTTCCCAACAGCAATCACGGAATGTATGCAGATCTTGATAAATTGCAATTGTTCCTGGATACCGCTATTACTTATTGTGGGCTCTATTTTTAATCGGAACCTTTGATTTTGGGTTTATAATAATAAGTAACGATAAAAACGACCTTTTTATTCTAATAGATATTCTAATAAACGTGCAGAGTTTCTGAATTTTTTACCTTTTGTCTTTGTTGTCGATTTTTGCTTATCGTTAAGCCTTAAAATATCAAAAACAAGCAAAAAACCGTTCTAATAGGTTAAATTTTGGGCAAAAACAAGCATAATTATCTGTAAATTCTTAATCTTAAAAAACTATAAAAATTACTGATTTTGAGAGCCTACGGAACCGAAGGTTAGGGATTCGAACTCCTTATGGTGCACCACGATAAGCCTAATCTGAACCGTTAGAAGTAACGGAAGAGTTGGGCTTTTTGTATGTAAAAAATTATCCGTAAATTGCCATATATCTTTTGCGCATTTTGATAAAGTATTCATACACCGTAGCTTGCGCACGAGATAAAACTCTGCCGATTTCGGGGTAACTTAAACCGTTTTGGCGGCACTCCAAAGCAATACGCATATTTTCGGTCAAATTTAGACTTGAAACGATTTTTTCGTATAAAGTATAGTCTTGTGAAACTTCTTCTTTTATTTCATATGACGGTTCGCTTACGGGCGTTAAAGCGTCAAGACTGACAGTACGGTAATAATCACTTGTTTTGCGGTTTATCAACTTCATCATTTTACGAATACAGGCAATCTCGATAGTAATCGGCTTGCCTTTTTTGCTGTAAGATATAACGTCGTTCAAATGCTTTCCGTAATGATCGCAAAGATACAATGCGCCTTCCTGTACTAAATCGTAAGAGTCGCTAAGCATATAGCCTAATTCGTTTTTGTGCTTAATATCGCCATACAGGTCGGAATACATTTTCTGCGCACGGCTTCCCAAATAACCTATCTGGAAACGCAGTTCCATAAAGGCAATAAGTTCTGCCATTTCAAGAACGTTGTTTTGCGAGATTTCATCTTTCATGACGCTGAAATCTAATAATTTTCTTTTCATTTGGATATACCTCCGATTATTTTCGCCTTTCGGCAAAAATGGGGTAGCACCGGGAAAAGATTTAAGTAATTTCCGATAATTTCATTACGACAGAAGTCAACGAAAAAGCATAAAAATATTACGTTATAATTACTCTACTAAAGTTTTTCTGTAATATTTTTTGCCGTTTACTTCTGCTTTTTACTGTGCTACAACGTAAAACCGAAAGGCAGTAATTTGGACGGTATTCGTTATCGAATATACATCTCGACAAACATTTTCAGATTTTGTAATGCCTGAACATTTTGCTTTTTGTAGTGCATGTTGCCTATAAAAGAGCATAAAGAAAAACCCCGACTTTCGTCAAGGTTCATTCTGATGGGTGTATTGAAAATAATCTCTGCTTTATCGTTGTATAATATGACTTCTTTTACGAGCATCTCAACAAGCATTTGGGGCTCTTGTTTTAATGCGTCGGCATAAAACGTTCGCATCACGTTTTCGGGGATTTTTACCGAAAGTTTACTGCGTTCGATAAGTATTTCTCTTTCGAGAATTTCTTGCTGTTTTTCAAGGTCGTGAAGTCGTTTGTTTGTAGTGTTCGAAATTATGCCGTTTTCAATCGCATTGGCTATATTATCCAATGCTTTATCCACTTTGCTTTTCTCTTTCAAAAGCAGGTTTAAAGTCTGATTTGTAATTTTTTCGTCCTGGATTTTCATAAGATTAGCTACAATATAGTTTATCATTTTAGGCTTGCTTAATTCTTCGACAATACAATTCAGCACGAATTCTTCGAGGAACTCTTTGCGAATTTGTGTTTTAACACAACCGTTGCCGTATTTTTTCTTTCCTATGCATTTGTAGTAATGAATTACCACGCCTTGCCTTGTTGTGCCTGTTTCGGCGCTTATCGGCATACCGCAATAACCGCATTTTATTTTTCCGCGGAGTAGATATACGGTTTTAATACTCCTCTTGCCGAATTCGTTCTTTTTAACTTTCGCTCTTACAAGTTGGAATGTATCCGCGGATACGATTCTCGGAAACATATTTTCAATCACTTCGTCGCCGTGGCGATAAATCCCGGAATAGCGTTCGTTTTTCAGTATTCCGTAAACGGTATTCTTTGCGAAAGGTTTACCTCTGTGTAACACGCCTCT
>CAKQXZ010000148.1 GCA_934292955.1 uncultured Clostridia bacterium | reverse complement strand
CAGGGTGCCGGTCAAAAACCCGATGCGGCGGTGCCCCAATGAAAAAAGATGCTGCATGGCCAACTCGATGCCGACGACATCGTCGTAGGTCACATGCCCAATATTGCTCTTTTCCTGCGAGAAAGGCAGCCCCCAGAGGATCATGGGCACTTCGGCTTCGGCCACATCCTGCAGGTAACGCTCGTCATACAGAATATCGCTCATGAATACGCCGTCCAGCCGATAATCGGTAATCAGATCCGGCAGGGGCCGAAGCATTTGCGGCATGTCTCGGAACAAAGTCAGCAGGATCAGTTCCATTTCGTTGCCGTAGTGTTGCTGCGAGGCCACCTGAAACCCGCTGCTGACGGAAAGCTGGCTAATGCTTGTCTCGTGGCTTGCGGTGGCGTAGATCCAGCCGATTCGTTTTTTTCTGGCGGAACGGGCCTCTGTTTCCGGCAGGCTATAGCCCATCTCCTCGGCGGCGTTCAGCACCCGCTGCCGGGTCTGAGCGTTTACCTGGGAATATCCGTTCAGGGCTTTGGAAACTGTGGCCTTGGAAAGCCCCAGCTTCTCGGCTAATTCTTTGATTCCGGGCGTTGGGTTGTTGGAAGGCATTGATGCCCCTCCGTTTCTATGTTGAATTTCCTGAGTTTCGGAATTGGTTCAGGTTTGTTTCATCAAGTTTCATTATAACAGCTTTATGCGCCGGCTGCAAGTGCTACTTTGAAACTTTACGAAACGCTAAGAAACAAAGAGAAATGGTTTTGCAGCTGAAAAGCGCTCTTTCTGGCGGCGAATTCTCTCAAATGAAGAATATAGCCGTTATTTTCCCCGATATGCCATTTTCAAAAAAGCAAAAATGGATAAATACAAGCATTTTCATCCGTTTCGCCCATTTTTAGAGAAAAAGTCAGAAAATATTTTCAAAAAACTATTGAAACTTGACTCTGTTTGTGCTATGCTAAGGCCACAGAACGAAGGGACGCAAAGACGCGCCCTTCCTAACTGAAAGGAGTATTGGAATATGAAAAACATCGTTCGCATCCTGTCTCTGGTACTGGCTGCCATGATGCTGTGCGGCATGGTCGGCACCGTCGCTTCCGCGGAAGGCGTCGTGGAACTCACCATCCCCCATTATAAGACCGGCGAAAACGTGGGCGCAGTCTTCTTCCTGCCTCAGGTGGAACGCTTCAACAAGCTCTACGAAGGCAAGTATCACATCACCATCGAAGAGCTGACCCAGGATCTTTACGCCGAAAAGATGAAGCAGCTCGGCCAGCAGAACGCTCTGCCCGCGCTGGTAGAAGGCGGTGAGACCGAATGGATCCAGAACGTGGTCATTCCCAACGGCCTGTACACCGATCTGAGCGGCTTCCTGGCTGATCATCCCGATGTGGCCGCTCTGCTGGACGAGACCGCTCTGGCCTACAACACCACCGAAGATAACAAGGTCTTCTCCATCTCGCTTCCTGTCATTCGCCCCATGGGCATGTACTACAACGGCGCTCTGCTCGACTTGGGCGACAAGACCGCGGCTGACCTGAGCTGGGATGAGTTCGCCGAGAAGCTGGGCGACAACAAGATCGCCTTCATGACCGGTGAAAACGCCTGGACCACTGCTCTGATCTTCTCCAGCCTGATCGCTGTGGAAGAGGGCGGCGCGGATCTGCTGCGGGAAACCTACAGCACCAAGATCTACGATTACAACCAGCCCGCTATCCTGAACGCTGTGACCAAGCTGCAGGCTCTGCTGCAGAACTACGCGGCCTCCAACACCGTGGGCGCTGTGTACGCCGATGCTGCCAACGCTTTCGAATCCAACAACGCGGCTGTGATCGCCAACGGCTCCTGGATGGTTTCCGACTTCCTGCCCGACGGCTCCGCCAACTGGTCCAACGGTTTTGACGGCTCCACCGTGCGCGGCGATGTGCTGCCCGGCAACGTGGCCCTGGCCAACACCGCCGGTTACGGCTGGTGGGTGCCCGCCAACGTGAGCGACGCCGAGAAGGAAGCTGCCATGGCTTTCATCGCCTTCATGAACACCCCTGAAGAGCTGGAAACCTACATGCTGACCGAAGGCGGCGTATGCCAGAAGCTGACCGTCAGCGAGGAGTATACTGCCAAGGCTCAGGAAAACGCCCTGATGTATGAATACGTGAACGCGGTCAACGCCGACACCATCATCTGCCCCGCCGTTTGCGACTGCATGCCTTCCTCCATCGCCAACACCGAGTTCGGCAACCTGCTGCCCCTGCTGATCGACGGCACCTACACCCCCGAGCAGTTCTGCCAGCAGCTGACCACCCTGGCCGAAGAGACCCGTCTCGACTGAGAACTGAAATAGCGACCCTTTCCGCGGGCCCTTGCCGAGCGCTCAACAGGCGTGGGCAGGGGCCCGCCTTCTTCCCCTTCGATAACTCTGCGCAGCGCCCATAAGGAGAGAGCAACATGAAACGTTATTCCAGACTGGAACGGCGGCACTTTCCGGCAATTTACCTGTTCCTGCTGCCGACGCTGATCCTTTTCGCCATGTTCTACGTGATCCCCATTATCACGGTCTTTTTCACATCGTTTACCAAGTGGAACGGCTTCATCGCGCCTGAATTCAGCTTTGACACCATTTTTTATAACTACCGCAAGCTTTTCACTATGTCCAGCTTCGGCAAGTCCCTGCAGAACCTGGGTCTGTGGTCCCTGATCGCCGCCACGCTGCACGTGGGCATCGGCGCGCTGGTGGCCTTCATCCTGTACCAGAAGCCCAAGGGCTGGAAGTTTGTTCGTGGCGTATACATGATCCCCAACGTCATTTCCGCCGCCGCGTGGGCGATGATCTATAAATTCATCTTCAATAACGATTTTGGCCTGCTGAACAACGCCATCCGGCTGATCAACCCCAGCTTCAATGTAAACTGGTTCTATCAGTCCCCCGCAGCGTTCTGGGCGGTGACGTTCACATGGCTGTTCTATGCCGTCATCGTGTGCATGGTCGTACTGGCCGACCTGATGGCCATTCCGAAGGAGCTGCACGAGGCCGCCGAAATCGACGGAGCCAGCAGCGTACAGCGCACCTTTAGGATCGATCTGCCCCTGTGCCGTAATTCTCTGGGCACCAGCGTGATCCTTTCCGTCACCTCCCGTATCGCCATGTACGAGGCCATTGCCCTGACCACCCGCGGCGGCCCGGGCAACGATACCGCCAACCTGGCTCTGATTTTGGTCAAGGCCATCAACGACTACAACTACGGTCTGGCCAACGCCACCGCCATGCTCATGTTCATTTTCGGCATCGTGGTCATGCT
>CAKQXZ010000147.1 GCA_934292955.1 uncultured Clostridia bacterium | reverse complement strand
ATTTGCTCGCCAATACGCCGTCTATCAATAATCGCAACTCGGAATCTTCAAAAAGTCGTTTATCCAGAAACGTCCCCTTCCGCTTGTCCGACTCGATAACGATTGCCGTCGCCGTTTTGTTCGCCGATTCGCGTTCGAACATATCCTGCAAAAGCGCGATATTCCGCCCTATCGCCTTTCTTTCGGCTTCTATTCCGTAATCGTCGTATAACTTTTTTATAATTTCTTCCTGCGTAAGCGGATGATTTACGTCGCTGTAATATTCGAGTATCTGCATAATCCGCACGATCAGTAACTTCTTTGCCTCGGAACTATCGGTCATATTTCACTCTCCTGTTGAATTACATAATGATTTTAACGTACTTGAAAAATTTTGTCAATGATTTATGAGATAAAAACGGTACATAACCTCTATCGGTAGCCGTTAACGGTTGATTTATCCCGAAAAAAGTAGTATAATCTTGAATACAACAAATGAAAAGGCGGGAAACATCTTATGTATTTTTCAAAATCAAAATATACAAACTTTTGGCAATGCCCTAAAATCACCTGGCTCGACAAATATAAACCGGAAGAAAAAGAGATAGACGAAGGCGCGCTCGGCAGAATGAAGAGCGGAAACGAAGTCGGCGACCTTGCGATGAATTTATTCGGTGATTTTACCGAAGTTACCGCTTATTCCGCCGACGGCAAACTCGACCTTGACGAAATGAAACGCAAAACCGCAGATTGCATCAATAAAGGCATAGAAAACATTTGCGAAGCCTCGTTCGATTATAACGGTCTGTATTGCGCCGTTGATATTCTGCATAAAGAAAACGGCGGATACGCGATTTACGAAGTAAAAAGCGCAACTAACCTCAAATACTACTATCTCGTGGACGTTGCGTATCAAAAATACGTTCTCGAAAAATGCGGCGTTAAAGTTACGGGAACTTATGTCGTTTGCATAAACAACGAATACAAACGGAAAGGCGAAATCGACGTTAAAAAACTTTTCAAAATCAACGACGTAAAGGCTCTTATCACAGACGAATACGAAGTCGTCGAACGTAACCTTAAAAACGCCGAAAAAACGTTAAATTCCGAGGCGGAACCCGATATCGACATCGGAAAACAATGCTCCTTATCGCATGGCTGCGCGTATTGGAAATACTGCTCAAAGCATCTGCCCGAGCATAACGTTTTTCAGATATACCGATGCAACAAAAAATGGCAACTTTATAAAGACGGTATCGTGTCGTTCGAGGATCTGCAAAAACGCGCTCAACTTAATCCCATGCAGACAAGGCAAGTCGATTTTACACTTAATGACAGGGGAACTTATGTCGATAATCGACTTATAGACGAGTTTTTATCAACTTTGTCTTACCCTCTTTACTTCCTCGATTTTGAAACCATGCAAGAAATTATTCCGCCGTTCGACGGCTGCAAGCCTTACGAAAAAATTCCGTTTCAATACTCTCTGCACTATATAGAAAGCGAAAACGGCGCACTTAATCATAAAGAGTTTTTAGGCGTTTCGGGCGAAGATCCGCGCCGCGCGATAGCCGAAAGTCTGTGCGAAAACATTCCCGAAAACGTATGCGTGCTTGTTTACAATCAAAAGTTCGAGCGTGACAGACTGAAAGCTCTGGCAGAGGGATTTTCCGACCTTTCAGAGCATTTGCTGAATATAGAGAGTAACATAAAAGACCTGCTTGACCCTTTTCGGAAAGGAGCATATTATAACAGGGCGATGGGCGGTTCTTTTTCACTCAAAAGTGTTCTCCCCGCGATTTTTCCCGATGATCCGGCGCTCGATTATCACAACCTGGAGGAAATCCACAACGGCGGCGAAGCGATGACGATTTTTCCGCTCATTAAAGATATGCCGCCCGAAGAACAGGAAAGAACTCGTAAAAACATGCTTGAATACTGCGAACTCGACACACTCGCAATGGTAAAAATCTGGCAGAAACTCATAGCCGCAAGCAATTGCGTTTAACCCAGCCAAAACACCGATATTTCCGTGCTTTGGCGTGGTTCGGATTATTCTTGGCCGGCATCGCAGAAGCGAACCCGAACGTCATATAATACTTGCCGCCGAATTTCTCCACGGTAACGGAGTTTGTAAAATTATCCGCCCCGTCTTCATTAGTCGAGGCTAATCAAATCTCATTTTATAACCGCTCTTTCGAGCGGTTGTGTTCAATTAGGTGTTGTTTGCTGTATTCTGACGAATACAGCACTTTTGCCTCGCTTGGATTCAATTTTTTCATTCGTTACGTTGCTTTTCCCAAACGCGTCAACGTTATAGCATCTATTACATTTTAAGTCAATATAACAACGCTGAAATTAAGAAAATTAGCATAGGCTAAAATTTTTAATTTCTTCCAATTTGAATGAAAAACTCATCGACAAGTTCTTTCCCGCCTGTTTTATATGTTTTTCCGCCTTTTATCCATACAGCGCGGTCGCATAATGCCGCCGCACAACGCTTGTCGTGCGTAACGGTAATCATCGTGTTATGCGTTTCCTCGTGAATACGATTAAGCACTTCAACCATTTCGCACAAGCCTTTATAGTCCTGCCCCACCGTCGGCTCGTCCAATATGAGAACTTCAGGGTTAGTTGCCACGACCGCCGCGATCGAAACTCTGCGTTTCTGACCTTCCGAAAGCGACTGCGGATGACGGGCGTATAAATGCTTTATTCCGAATTTTTCGGCTATTTCGTCGGCGTATTCGTCCGAATTCGCGCCGAATTTAATCTCCTTTTCGACCGTGGGCATAAACAGTTGATAGTCGGGATTCTGATAAACCACGCCCACTTTTTTATACCATTTTTTGCTTTGTTTACTCTTTTGTCCGAATTTGTCGTCTATATTCTGCAAAATCACGCCGCGAGTAGGCTTTTCAAGGCGGGAAATAAGTCTTAAAAGGGTTGTTTTGCCGCACCCGTTTTCGCCGAGAAGAACAGCTCGCGAGCCTTTTAATATATCGAAAGTAACTCCGTTCAATATGTCGCGGTCTTTTACAGAAAACGCTACGTCCGCAAGCGAAAACGCGGGTAACGTTCCGATGAAAGTCGAACAGGTATCTTCTATTTCGGTTGACTGCTCTTTCAGGTAATTTTCTCTGTCGGTTATCTCGTTTACGTTTCTGTTTCCGACGTGAAATACCTTATCCACAAACGGCAGAACGACGTCGAGCCGGTGTTCGATGACTATGATACAATATCCCGCTTTTGCGAGAGATTTTAACGTGGACATCAGCATTTCCGCGCCCGCCGTGTCGAGATTTGCAAGCGG
>CAKQXZ010000146.1 GCA_934292955.1 uncultured Clostridia bacterium | reverse complement strand
TATCCCCGCAGGGTTTATAAGAAACGTTCTCGAATCATACGGCACTAAACTCTACGACGGCGGAAACAACGTTATTTATAGAAACAGCGAATACGTTTCGATCTCTTCCCCCTACGGCGGAAAGCATACTCTCGTATTTGACCGCGCAACCGACGTTTACGACGTGTTCAAAGGCGAATATATCGCTAAAAACGTAACCACCGTCGAAGTTGAAGTCGAAGCGGGTACCTGCGTTCTTTACAGAACCGAAAAGCATTCCGAAAATAACGGCGAAAAGCCCGTCGATTCAAGCAGTACGGAAAACAAACCCGGTTGCGGCGCATGTAATTCGTCTGCGGGCAGCGTTCCGTTTGCTATGGGCGTGTTTGCGCTTACTTTTGCGGCAGTGTCGCTTTTAAGAAAAAAACGCGGTTAATTTCCGACCGCTAATAAAATAAAACAGGAGAAAATTATGAAAAAATTCAAAAAATTGCTGGTAGGCGCGCTCGCGCTTTGCATGGCACTTTCCGCTGCGGCATGTACCGGCGGCAAAAACCCGAATACTTCATCCGACGACGACGTCGATACCGTTTCCGATAAGTTCGTTCTTCAGATTTATTCGGGCGGTTACGGTTCCGAAATGTGGAACTACGTTATTAAAAAGTTCGAAAAAGCTCATCCCGAATACAATGTCGTTCCCCACATAAGCAATACGGTAAACGATACTTTCAAAAACAACTGGATGGATGGCAATCCCCCCGATTTTGTTTTCCTTGACGGCGATACCATCGATAAGGAAACGTGGCTCGAAGAAGGTCTGCTGTACGACATGACCAACTGGCTCAAAACGGCTACGGTCGAAGGTTCCGACGAAAAGATTACCGATAAAATCAATATGGAATACGCCTTCCATTACACAGACGAAGACGGCAAGGACATTCTTTACGGAATGCCGCTCGTAATAAGTTCTTACGGTATGTGGTACGATAACGCGTATTTTACCGAAAAAAATTACACCGTTCCCACCAAGTACGACGAACTCGTCGACTGGACCGAGAAAAATGCAACGTCCAAAGTTCCCGCGCTTATTTATCCGGGCGCATATTCCGGATATCTCGTTCAGGGCTTTATTCTTCCCGCGCTTGCAGAAGTGGGCGACGATTTCTATAAGAAAGTAGAAACCGCTTCAGACCCCGACGTTTACGTTTCCAAAGAGTTCAAAGAAGTTATGAACCGCTTTGCAGATTACGTTAAACTTAAAAACGCCGTCGCTTCATGCGCGTCCATGGATCACATTCTTTCTCAGCAGGAATGGCTTAACCATAACGCCGCTTTCATTCCTAACGGTCTGTGGCTCAGAAAGGAAATGGAACAGAGAAAGGAAATTCCCGAAGGGTTCCAGATGAGATATACGCCGTCGCCGCTGGTTAAAAGTCAGCAGGTAGTAGTCGCTTCGGCAGTTACTTTCGGTATTGCAAAGCAGGCTAAAAACCGCAAAGCGGCTCTCGAATTCGTAAAATTCCTTTATCAGGACGACGTTATTCAGCAGTTTGTTAAACACTCCGATTCTCCGTCGGTTGCAAAGAACGTCAGCCTTGACGGCATCGAAATTTCCGACGTACTCAAATACACGCAGAGCGTTATGAACAACGAAAATTATAAGTTCGTTACGCATACCGGATCATGGGGCGGAGTAGACACCGCTTTCAATAACGGAGTAAACTCGATCATTGCGGGAACCAAAACCGTAGATCAGGTTTGCAAAGAACTTCAGGACGCGGCTAAAAAACAACTTAACGCCTGATTTAACCGATAACTTATCCGCGCGCGGAAGGCTTTTTCTGCGCGCGGAAAATACATTCTTTCAGGGAGCGATATATGAAGTCGAAGACCTTTTTCAAAAGAATACACAGCAACATGACTCCGTCGAAATGGATATTTTTCGCGGTGACTTGCGCCGTTGTTCTCGCACTTTACATAATGTTTTGCGTTGTGCCTATCTTTCAGTCGGTAAAAATGAGTTTTTACAGCTGGAAAGGCGGCTTGAAAATGAAATACATAAAGTGGGATAACTATAACGAAGTCATTCACGATCCGATATTCTGGAAGGCTCTCAGAAACGACCTTATAATAACTCTTATAAAAGAAGTCGTTATTTGCTTCCTGACCGTACTTTTTGCCGTTACGCTTACGAGATTCCGTATGAAAACGGGCGAAGCGGTGTTTTACAAATTTGTTTTTTATATTCCCAACGTACTTTCCACCGTCATTATCGGCGCGCTGTGGAAGTTTGTTTTCACGTCGGGCAGTTCGGGGCTTGTAAATATGTTTATTTCCCTTTTCAAGCCCGGTTTCAAACTCGACTGGCTCACCGTTCATCCGCTCGGCGTTATCGGCTTTGTAGCGAGTTGGTGCGGCGTAGGACTTTTCATGCTGACTATGATCGCTTCCATTCAGGCAATTCCCGGCGAACTGTACGAAGCGGCGAGAATAGACGGCGCAAACGAAATGAAACAGTTTCAATACATAACCATGCCCGCGGTGTGGTTGCAGCTTACGTTTATGACCGTATCCATACTTTATCAGTCGCTCGGCGGCAACTTCGGTCTTGTTAACGTATTCCTGCCTAACGGCGGGATCGACGGCAACGCCATGGTTATGGGGCTTTACGTTTATATAAAGGGCGAAGGCGAGTCGCGGCTCGGATTCTCTTACGCGTCGTCGCTTGTGATGCTCGTTATCACATGCGTGATTTCGCTTTCGTTCAAATTCGGTATGGATAAGGCGGGTGAAAAGATATGAAAAACGTTAATGCAGACAACAAACGCAAAAACCGCGTTGAAGAACCGTCGCTTACCGTTACGAGAAACGTTGTCAGAATCTTTCTTATAATCTGGGCAATTCTCATTATTTTCCCGCTGTTGTGGGCGATCATGAGTTCGCTTAAAACAAGCGCCGAATTTATGAAAAGCGCGTGGGCGTTCCCTAAACAACTTCAGTGGGTCAACTATAAAACCGCGTGGGAAAAAGCAAACTTTTCAAAGTATTTTGCAAACAGCTTGTTCCTGAGCGCGGGTACGGTCGTTCTTACAATACTTTTTACCACGGCGTCGTCTTACGTCATAGGTAAATTCATTCACCCCGCAATCAAAGCCATCGAAATTTTCTATTCGATATTCATGATGGTTCCGCAGATGCTTCTTCTGCTCCCGCTTTATCAGTTTTTAAGAAAATTGGGCATGATCGGCTCCGAAAGCGGTTCGGTACTGTTCACTCTTATGCTCGTAAACGCGTTGCAGGGCGTTCCGTTCTATGTATTTTTAATAACGCCTTTTGTACG
>CAKQXZ010000145.1 GCA_934292955.1 uncultured Clostridia bacterium | reverse complement strand
ATTTTACTAAGTTCGGAAAGTAATTTTTCTTCGCCTTTGCCGTAATAAGAATTTGCCCTTATATCGGCTGCAATCGCGGAAATTCTGCCGTAATCGGTAAGATTATCGACGTAGTTTTTGCCGCCGAAACCTATCGCGTCGCTTCCGCCGAGATCCTTACCCAAACACAGAGTGAACTGCAGCCTTATAACGTCGCCGTCCTGCGGGTAATAGTTGGAAAAACCGTAGTTGGGAAAAACGCCGTTAACGCTGTACATCCAACCCGAACCGGAAGCAAAATCGAACTCGCCCAGATTATATTTGCCGTCGTCGCGCGCGGAAATGCTCGTCGCAAAAATATTTTCGCCGTTTTGCCGCATACGCGAAAGCAGATTTTTATCTATCGCGTTGCCGGTTAAATCAAGCCCGCCTATGCTTGCAAGATAAAATCCGTTTTTGACTTCGCCTGTGTACGAGTAAGTCCAGCCGTTGTTTTCTATTACACTACAGAGATAGGTAGCAAAATTTTCGCCCGAGTAAACGTCAACCGAAAGGGGCGCAAGCAGATACCCGCAACCGATAGTGAACGCTTCTATAGATAAAGTTACTTTGCCGATTTTGCCGTCTTCATCCGCACCGACGTAAGTTATTTCAAAGTCTTTATAAACGCTTTTTTCGCCGTAAGTAGCGGTTACGCGCAGAACGGTTTTTTTGCCGAACGCGTTTTTATATTTGCCCGCGTTAAATTTAAGCGCGTAACTTGTTTTTACGTCGTCGCTCCACACCTTGTAAATCTCGCCGCCGTCTAACGTTTCGAAGTTGTCCGCACCGTCGTCCGCGTTGAAGTCAGCCGAAAAAGTAACCGAAGAATCGGGCATTTTTTTGCCAAGCCCGTTTTTTGCCGCAACGTCGAACGAATACAGATCGCCCTTGCAGACTTTGCCGTTTTCTAAGGTTAAAATATCGAAATACGGCGGCAGATCGCAGTATGTAAGCGTGTAATATTCGGAATATTCGGCTTTTCCGGTCGTTGCGGTAAGGCAGAATTCATACTCTCCGCTTGCGGGAAAAACGTAAGCGAACGAATTTTTATCCGCCGTTAATTCTTCGCCGTTAACGGTAGCGGTTACGGGGCAGATTTCGTCGTCGTAAGAAGCAACCGCGCGGAATTCCGCCGTGTTTTTATCGGTTTCGCCGCTTTTAAGCGTGGTGTTAAGCCTGAACGCGCCGTAATACACCGTCTGCTTTTTTGTAAAACTTGCCGAGCCGTTGCTTGCTATAAAATCGAACTCGTTATAGCCGTTTTTCAACGCGCACGAATAAACGCCGTTATTACCTTGCAATCTTTCGTCGCCGAAAAGCACGGCAAGAGAAACTTCTTCCCCGTTGCAGAACGCTTTGGCAGAAAAATCCATTCTGCCGTTTACAATCTTTTTTTCGGCTAAATCGGTGACGATTTCAAAATCTTTTTCTTCGTAATATACGGCATAAGTCGCGCCATCGCTTTTATCGCCGTAAACCGCGGTAACGGATATAACGTTTTTGCCCTCTTTAAGTTCTGCAATGTATTTTCCGTCTTCGCTTGGCGCAACAGGTCGGTCGTTGCACTTTACGGCAATCCCGCAAACGTTTCCGCGGTAATATACCGTTATGTCGAACGCCGGATTTTTTACTTCATAAACCGCGCCGTCTTTTATATTGCATGTAAACACGAAATCTTCGCTTTTACATGACGATACAAAAAGAGCGGCGGAAAAAAGCAGCATACACAAAAGTATTGCCGTTATTATGTTTTTTATTTTACCGTTTATCGTATTATACATTATTCGCTGTATGTTGCGGCAAAAATCTGCGTTGCCGTAAGTCCGTCTTCGGTCGTAACGGTAACTCTTACTTCAAAAGAATCGCCGTCGTAAACGTAGCCCCACCCGCCGAGAACGGTAAGATCGACCTTGATTTTTACAGTCGTTCCGTCGACTGACGGTTCGTAGCTTAAAATCATAGAGTTTTCGAAAAACACTCTTTCGGTCTTTAACTCGATTTTAACGCTTGATATTTTAAGAGCCGTTAGTCCGCTTTTCACGCAGACTTCGAAAGTCCACTCGTCGCCGCTTGCGGTGTTGCCGGAAACGGGCGTTTTGCTTGTAACTTCGGGGGCATTTTCAAAATATTGCGCGTCGTAGGTAACGCTTACCGAAATGCTCGCGCTCTGTTTTACGACTATGCGCATATGATGAGATTTTGTAACGTCGTAATCCCACGTAAGAAGATCGTCCGGGTTAACGGTAATCGTGGCGGTGCCGTCGGCGTTATAAACAACCGAAACGCCTGTAAACGGAGTTACGAACGAAGAAGAATAGCCGCAATCCAACTCAATGTGAACGTCGGTTATGGTCTGTTTTTCGCCTTTTGCGTTGAGCGCGGTAACAATAATTTCAAGATTGCTCGCCGCCCACGCGATTTTTTTGCCGTCTTCGAAATTGGTTTTTATCGTCCATGCTTCGTTAAGCGTGACGGTATAAGTTTTTACTTCGCTCGTTTTATCACCGAAAGTTGCAACGGCGGTTATCGTGTTTTCGCCCGAGCTAAGCGTTACGGTATATCCGTTTTCGCCGCGGGTAATCGTTTCGCCGTTAAAGGTTACGGTAACGGTTGCGATATCGTCGCCGTAAGTTGCGGTAATATCGAAATTATATTCGGAATCGGCAACTTCGAGGCCGTCGGAAACATTTGTTTCTTTGACGGTGAAAAAGAGATATCTTTCGCCGTAAGTAACTTTGCAATTTCCGCTCCAGCCGTTTGCCGGCGAAACTTTACCGCCGTCTTTTGCGTAATAGCCGAATTTATCGAACCCGACGATAAGTTTTGCCGAGCAACCGCCGAACGCGTTGTAGCCTATGGTTTTTACCATGCTTTCGCTAAGGTCTATGTTTTTAAGGTTAACCGCGTTTTCAAACGCCGTCGGTTTGATGGTTTTTAGTGTTTCGGGCGCGACGTATGTTTCAAAAACACTTTCGGCGGCGTATTTTACCGCAACCGTTTTATCGTAATCGTACAGCACGCCGTTTTCAACCGTTGAGTATAACGAAAGTTTATCGACGGTAATTTCGGCTAATCCGTCGCAATAAGCAAGAAATTCGGAGTTGTTAAGGTAGGTTAAACCGAATTTTTCTTCGAGCAGTTCGCTTTCTTCGTCCGATATAATCGGGTTGAAGGTTGCGGGAAGTTTAACCGAGCCTATCTTGCTGTGGAAAACCGTCTGACGGCCGAACGCAGATATCGCCGTTTCGGAAAAATCCAGTTCGGCTGCCGAAATATACCAGAAACTCATTTGCCCGATTGTTTCAAGCGAGTTTAAGCCGCTTAAATAAATCTCTTCGAACGCGTGCTTTTCTTCGCTGCCCGAAGT
>CAKQXZ010000144.1 GCA_934292955.1 uncultured Clostridia bacterium | reverse complement strand
ATTCGGCACCATCCAAACGCTATACCCCTCTTTTGTACAATCTGTTGCGTAAAGCAATCTTTGCGGCGCAAACGAGAATTTTTTTCTTGCGTCAAAATCTAAAAAAGTGCAAGCTTTTGAATAAATATCAAACGCCTTGCTTCCATAGATTTTTCCGTATTCAAGCTTACCGCTTAAAGATATGTCCGTTGCCCATTCCAAAGAAATATTATGCCCCGTCACTCTTCCCGAAAGCATGCTTCGGATTTTAGCCGATTCGATCTCTCTTTCCCTCGTTTTAAGTTCCCTTTCTTTTTCCGCCCGAATTTTATCTTCGTCCTCTCTCTTTTTGATTCGTTCAATCAATTCTTCCTTTTTCTGTTCGTCAATCAGAGTAAATGCATTTTGGAACATTACAAAATATTGGTATGTACGTCCGTTATTCAAAACGACTTTATCGTCGTATTGTTTTATGACCTTATAAACACACCCGTCTTTCTTGTATAAGACTTCATAGCCGACCAAATTTAACATTTTTAATTCTCCTTTGTTTGTTGATACTTCAACATTTTTATTTTTAACATTTAGTTCTTCATTATTGCTTTTACTCTTATCGGCAACCGTATTGCTTTTGTTATTGCAGACAATCTCTTTATTTTTCTTGTTGTCGATAGCGGCGCACTCTTTTTTACTATCAATTGACGCTCCACGATTATCGTTTTGTTCGCTAAACGTAGAAAAAATACAACAACAATGCACCTAAACTATACACCAACAACACCCCGCAGGATCACATAAATGTATAGAAGGAAAATATTTCCATTTTTTATCTCCTTTGCTCTTCTTTAGTTTCAATTTATCTTTTTAACCGATTTTTGCATTATGTTTAATTAAAAAAGTCTTGATCTGCTTATCATGTTCGAAAAAGTTTACCGTTCTCATCCATACTTTTTCTAACAAAAAAGTTGTCGCTATCGATATCGTAATAATATCCGCGTTCTTTCTTATTGCTTTTTCGTATAGGCAGTCCGATACCGACCATATACTTTATGTTCCGCCCCACCGTTTTTCTATCGCATGGAATATCGGAATCGTTCAAAAAATTCGCAATTTCAGTTTGCGTCACCGCATACTCTTCAGACGTATAGCAATACAAGACCTTTAAAATGTACAATATAACCGTTTTCCTTGATATCCGTTTCATTTGCACCACCCACTTACATTATACAGAAATGCAGTGGACAAAACTTGCCCACTCACAAACAAACAGGCTTAAAACTTGTTTTTTTCACACCTATTTCACAAAAAAGCATTTTTTCGATCTTTCGTAGCGAAGTATTTAAATATACTAACTCATGTAAAGAAATAACATAGAATTTTCTATATGTCAAATATAAAATAGAAGATTCTATATAATTTCTAATATGACACAGAGAACTTTTCCCGAAATATTATCGGAGTTTTTAAAGGAAAACAACCTGACTCAAGGGCAATTCGCGCAAATAATCGGCGTAAAGCAAAGTCAAGTGAGCGAATGGCTGAAAGGCAAAGCAAAACCCGGCTATGACACGCTGCAACAAATGGCGACAGCTTTTAATATGTCCGCCGATTATTTTTTGGGGCTGATTGACGTATTTTGAGCCCGGAAATTGCTTGAATCCGCAATCGTCAAAACCGTTAAGCGACTTCTATTTCGCACGAATTTAGCCTGAAATAGTTGAATTATCTCTCTATTCCTTTAACCCCTCGCCGGTTACCACCGTTAAAACAGAAAAAACGAGAATCGGAGTTTTTATTTCAAGACTCGTCGGTAAACCTTCCCTGAACCACGCGACTATCGCGTGGTTTTTCTTATATCAAAAAGTCGGGACAAAAAATTTTGTCCCGACTCTCAATTCCTTGACTTTAACAAATAATTTATCCCTAAAATTTACTTTATCGACAACGTTTTTTTAAGATAAGCCGTAAGTGTTTTTGCAGCGTTTTCGTTATCGGAAACTCTCGGATGATTCGCCACAGACATAGGCAGCGTCACCGTCGTAACCTTACCGTCAAAATATTCTTGAGCAACGGCTTTCATTGCAGGCATATTGTCGGAGGTCATCATTCCTCCGACCAAAACGATTTTCAGATTATCGCCGTAGAGCGTAAAAAGCTCATCGCAAATCTTCTTCATATCTGTTTTATACTGAGTTTCGTTCCAGTTGAACCATACGTCGTTGGTTCCGATATTTATGACGACGACGTCGGGAATATATTTTTTGAAATCCCATTCCGGGTTAATTCCGTTATAAAGAAAATCGTTTTCGGAAAGATACGTCTTTTTCCAATTATTTTTGAATACAAAAGAATATCCCCAAGCAGAATACATTCCTATTCCAACACGTGCATGAACACTTATCTCCGCTTTTAAATTTTGTGCAGTCAGGAATGCGTACGTCAAGCAACCGTTCTGTATCTTATCCGCCGTATCCTCTGCTTCCGCCGCCGTTTCGCGCAAATTATTGTGTCCGGTGGTTATGGAATCACCGTATACTTCGATTTTCAGTTTGTTTGTTTTCGGCGTGTTTATGAGATATCCGTCGCTTACTATTTTCTTGACGCCCATTGAAGATGTGAATGGTTCGGTTATTTTGTAAACGCGTACGACGTGAATACCTTCGTCAAGATTTTCGGCAAGCACATAATCGCGCTCGGCTCTCGTCTTTGAAAGATCAATCACTGAGGCTGACATAATTTTCTGACCGTCGACCGCAACGCAAATTTGTGGTGTTTTATTGCCCGCAGAAATTATTTTTGCCGACAGTTTCGTACCGTAAAATCTTACTTCGAAGCCACTAGCTGTGTCGTAACAGTTAACCGCTCCTTGAGCGTAAAAAGTTCGACCAAGCCATTTTACGGCGCGCTCGTTTCCGCTCAATTCATCGTAACCTTCGGGATTTACGTAAACCGTCGTTACGTCACTGAGTTCCTCTCCATCCGGATCGGAAGTAGCCGTAACCATTACTTCCGCCTTACCGATTTTCACGCCGGTTACCGTTCCGTCGTCGGCAACGCTTACAACGCTTTCATCACTCGATCTGAAGCTTACGATCTCAACGTTTTCAAAAGAAATATCGAGCGTTTTGCTTACGCCAACACCTATCGAACACTCGTCGTAATCGAACGACACACTGCTTTCGATATCCGGGCTTAAGCTTGAAGAATCGACCGGCGAACTTCCGGACGAATCGGCTTTACTTTGCGTACAAGCGCATACAGACGAAAACAGAAAAGCAAAAAATAAACAAATGACTTTCTTCATGAAAACATCCCTCTTAATACTCGTAATTAACGAGAATTCGCATCGTTCAATCGGATTATAACTTTTTTTCGCCGCCCGTTCAATTGTTTTATTTATCAAAGTATT
>CAKQXZ010000143.1 GCA_934292955.1 uncultured Clostridia bacterium | reverse complement strand
TATTGGATTCCGACTTCTATGACCTTGAACGGCGCAACCTGCAACAGCGAAGAAACAGCCGCTTAATTCAATAAAAAAGTATTTATGCGGGCGGGCTTAATAATAAGTCCGCCCCTTACTATTTTTCAAGAGGAAAAAAATGAAACTTATCTGCGCGCAGATAGATCTGGCAAGACAAAAGGAAAATATAGCGTTTATTAAAGAGTACATAGATTTTGCATTTAACAACGGATACAATGCAATGCTTTGTTATCTCGAAAATGCGGTTCGCACAAGCGAAACGGAATATTTCGATAAAGACGATACTTATTCGCTTGACGAAATGCGCGAACTTGTGAAATACGGCGATGAAAAAGGCGTGTCGCTTATACCCGTATTTGAAAATCTGGGGCATATGGAAAAGATGTTTGCCTACCCGCAACTCGAAGATTTAAGCGAATGCGAAAACGAACAAGAAGAGGGCAGAGGTTTTGCTTCTGCTTTGCGCGGTACTTGCGGTTGCTCGTCAAACGAAAAACTATATGACTTTTTCGAAAAATATATTTCGAAAGTATCGTCCGTGTTTACATCGCCTTATATTCATATGGGGCTTGACGAACCTTTCGATTTTGCCGTGTGCCCTCGTTGCCGGGATAGAATAAAACGCGGTGAAAGCAAAGCGCAAATGTTCTTAAAGCATATTTTGCGTTCGTATGATCTTGTAAAAAAACTCGGTAAAACCATGATGATGTGGGACGATTTTTTCGAGTATGCCGATATTCTTCGCGAACTTCCCCGCGATATAATTCTTTGTAATTGGAATTACTATTTCGTAAGCGATTTACCTGCCGGGCACTGGACGGGGAGAATAAAAAAAGATTGGTTTTACCTTTACGATAAGTTGGGTTTCAGGTATCTTTTTTGCGCATATATGGGTGAATATTCTTCTGCGTATAACGTAAAAACTTTTACTCGTTACGCTATGAAATATAATCCTATGGGCGCAATTGCCACTTCGTGGGAAAAAGGCTGTTCTTTTTACTTATGTACATATCCGATTATGGCGGCAACAGGAAGACTCTGGTCAGGCAAAATAACGGAAGACGACTTTGCCGGCGTTTATGCCGAAGTTACGGGAAGTACGGCGGTTGCCGAGAAACTTCTTTCCGTAGACGTTCCTATGTATCATTCGGCGTATATAAGCACCGTTATGGCAGAATCGGATTTTTTCGTGAAGAATCAATTCCGCGACCTTTTAGCCGATGTTGTCAAGGTGTTGCAGTCGGAAATAAAAAATGCGGAAGTCGATGATTTTTGCAGTGATGTTCGTATTGATCTCTGCCGCTCGTTTATGGAATTATATGCAAAAACCATTACCGAAAAAGCAACCGACGAATTGTTTACGGTTTATGGCTGCGGGCGAGATTGTTTTAGCGGAAAAACTGCTATAAAATCGGGCGTTAATAACGTCGATTGCGCAAAAAATCTATATCGGGCGAGTGAAGATTTGTCATCGTATCTTAAAGAGAAATATCGTTCGGCAATAGTTCCGCGCAAAGATTATGCGGATAAATACGTTAACTTTTATAAAACTCTTAACAATATACGTTCGGCAATCGAATGCGCCGATCTAAACGGCGTTTTATACGGCAACTTTATGATGCACGACGGTTTCGGTACGCCTAACGCAAAAATAAAAATCAAATATGCGGACGAGGACGAAAAAGTATTGTATTCCGGCGGAATAAAACCGAGTTATACGGGTTTCGAGTGCGGCGGCGTTTATACGCTTATGTTTTTGCTCGGAAATTCGGATAAGGAAATAGAATACATAGAGTTTTCGAGCGCTGGCGAAGGTCAGACTTTTCCCGTAAACTTTCGTTACGTTTCGGGCGGTAAAGAATATATAGCCGCTGAAGCCGAAAGAGTTTGCGGTGAAGTTTATTTCGAGAACAACGTAATTTATCCCGATACGCGTTTTGCTATCCTTGGTTACGGCGACGGAGAGGCTCATTTTAACGATATCGGGTTAGGTAAAATCGAAAATACCATAAAAATAAAATTTGAAGAGATAAAATGAATACGGAAATGTATATGTTGACGGAAACGAGCGAGTTTATGATGAGTTTCGTTATCGTTACAAAGAAAAACAACGTAATAATCGTGGACGGCGGCAGGCGGGAAGATATGCCGCTTCTGAAAAAATACGTTGCGGGCAGGCATGTTTCGGCGTGGATTTTAACGCACGCGCACAGCGACCATATCGACGGTTTCGTGTATGAAATGGCAAAAAACGGCGGCGCGGACTTCGATATAGAGACCGTTTATTACAATTTTCCCGATTATGACGAACTTATCGCTATAACAGATGTTCCCGATCTTCAGTATTTCCGTGAAGAATTAAACGAAATGATTCCCGCGTTCAATGCCGTTAAAGATAAATTTATCGACAAAGCCCGTATTGTCGAAAAAGGGGATAAAATAATCGTAGACGAAATTACGATCGATATTTTATATTCCTATACTGGCGGACTTTATGCGAATCTTATGAACGATTCGTCTTTGGTGTTCAAGTTGTCGGGCGAGAATAAATCGGTTATATTTTTAGGCGATCTTGGTCCCGACGGAGGCGACAGATTGTTTCGCGAAAGCAAAGAAATGTTAAAAGCGGATTACTGTCAGATGGCTCATCACGGGCATATGAACGTATCTATGGAAGTGTATGCCAAAATAATGCCTGAGGCGTGTTTCTGGTGCGCGCCGAAGTGGCTGTACGAAGAAGCTGAAATCCCCGATTACCTTTCCGACGGAGAAGCGCTTAAAAAAGCGGGGAGAATAAGAATGTACGGTACTGCGCTTACGCGGAAATGGATGGATCTTTTAGGCGTGAAAAAACATTACGTCAGCGGTTTCGGGACTTGCAAGGTGATTTTATGACGGATAAAACTAAACAGAATAAAATCAGGATGAGTAAATCTGCCGCCGTACTATTGCTGATTTGTTGGCTTGTATATGCTTGTTCCTACATAGGAAAGTTAGGCTATAGCGCGAATATCGTTAATATAGAGAAAGATTTTAACGTCACGCATGCAATGGCGGGTATGGCAAGCACTTTTTTCTTTTTTGCCTATGGCGTAGGGCAGATAATAAACGGTATTTTTTGCAAAAAATATAATCTTAAATACCTTGTGTTTTGTGTTTTGCTTATATCTGCGGCTTGCAATTTGTCGGTCGGTATTATAAGAAATTTTACTGTCATAAGAATTTTATGGCTTATAAACGGAGCGGCTTTGTCTGTATTGTGGCCGTCGCTTATCAGGCTGTTATCCGAAACGCTTAAATCCGATTATTCTCCTAAAGTTGTCGTGACAATGGGAACGACCGTTGCGGTAGGGACTTTTGTCGTTTACGGGCTTTCC
>CAKQXZ010000142.1 GCA_934292955.1 uncultured Clostridia bacterium | reverse complement strand
ACCAGCCTCAGAGAAGGTCTTCGGAAGTTCGCTGTATGGTATAAAGAATTTTATAAATAAAACTGCAAGCAAATACAGAGAACTTGCCACCGGCAACTACTCTTGCATACTTTGATATATAAAAATACCATCGACTTTACACGACTGCCGATGGTATTTTTTTGTACTATCCCTTCTTCAATACAATATTTTCCCTATCACAACGCATCCACCGGACACTTCTTCACACATTCCATACACAATATGCACTCCGTACCATTCACCCTTTTTCTTGAATTATCCGTAACATCCACTCCCATCGGACACACTCTTTTACATTTGCCACAAGAAATACACTTACTCTTGTCACATTTTATACGAATCAAAGAGAAATAGCTCATAGGCTTCAAAAAGACTGTAATCGGGCAGATATACTTACAAAATGCCCGGTTGTCCTTACATACAAACGCCAGAATTATTCCGATCATATAGTACAAAACATTGCCTGCTATAAACACCCAAAACATAATTCTTTCGATATTTCCGATATGTTCAAAAAATAACGCTAACACAAATATCAACGACAGGCAAAATACAATATATCTGATCCAGCCAATCTTCTTTGCTGGCTTCTCCGGCGTCTTATATGGAAGAAAATCCAAGATCATTGCCGTCCAACAGGCATAACCGCACCATCCTCTTCCGAAAAGCAATGGTCCCAAAATCTTTGCAACCGCATAATGAATCGTAGCCGCCTCAAATGTACCTGTAAAAAGATAATACCAGAATCCTTCAATCTGCATATTTTCACCACAAATCAATCCCAAGTATACAAGCATATAGGTTCCAACCAGAAGTTGTGCAATTCTGCGGGCATAGCGATATTGCTTTATGTATAAAAATATCGCAAGTGATATGGATACTCCAATATACGTAAAATTAAACAAATAGAAAATATTATCCTTTGTCAGCCACAGTGTAATGGCTATTGTTTCAAAAATTATTAACATGATAAATGGGATGGATGTTTTTTTCATTCGTATGCCTCCTTTTAATCAATGGCAGCTCCCACAGCCATGTCCAAAGTATCTAACATCTCCAATGCAACTTCTCTGTATTCCCGCGGAAATTCTATGGTTGTTTCATTTTAACCGCCCTCTCCTCCTGTCATTTTTCTTCTTTTTATAAAAAACCCTCCTGAATTAATATTTATTTTAATATCAATCCAAAAGGATACATATCACACATTTAGTCTCTACCAATTATTTACCCTCAAACACTATTAAGAATTACTTTTTCGTTCATTAATATCAATTATTGGTGCTAAGACTTTATTTTTCTCTTTATTTTTCTCTTCAATCTTTTCTTTATACTTTAATATAAGTTCCAACTGCTTTGTCTTCTCTACTTCCGATACTCTTTTAGTCTTTTCCGTTTCAGCAATCTGCGTTCTCTGCGTTTTTTCTCTTTGCCTTGCCTTTTCCTTATTGCATTCCAACTTCTTCCCCATCACGACTGCCACACTGATTATCAGTACACAAATACATATAATTGTTGCTATTAGTACTTTTTGTTTTCTCACAAGCCTTGCTATCTTTGTTCCCATCATCCCTGTTATTCCGCTTATCGATACCGGTCCAGCTTTTATTGTATCAATATTTATCCCTCCTAACATGGCTATAAAGACAAGCATAGCAATCAAGCATAAAATCACGACAATTATTATTTTCTTTGAGTTTTTCCTCCAGACGTGCTTTTTCCCCATAGTTTTTCTCCTTTAATTTAAATCTTGCTAAATTACGGACAAAACTATAGCCGGAGCATTCTCTCATTCCGAGTATCGCCCCGGCTTCACCATCACAAGAGGTCATATCTGCAAGCAAGACTTTATACGTATTTTTTCATTTTCAATCTCCAATATCATCTTTTAATTATTTCACTTGACACAGCAGATAATAATATTAAAAATAATTTTCGTTGTGTCAACCTTAATTTATATTTCATTAATTTTACGTTGTTTTATGATTTATTTATAACGTCTATATAATTTATCGTATCATTCAAGAATATACTTGTCAATATGAATATTTCTTTTCGTCTTTTTATACAACCCCAGTAAAATTCTAATTGTTTTCTCTCTTTTTCACCATTTTTTTGGTTAACCCACCTGTCTATTTTTGCCAAATTTAATATATATACTTTACCATTTTTTAACATTTCATATATAAAAGGAAAAACGGCCAAAAATTATCACCAAGTCATCTATGCAGACAATTATTAAAGAAACAAAACAGATTAAATCAAAGAATCATAATATAGCACATATCATTACGAAAAGAAAAGCGGCTACAGAGCCCATGTTCGCTGGGTTTGTAGCCATTCATACGAACTTTCAATTCCATCTCACAAAATTTTATATTGTGTTAATTTCGGAGGATATCAAAAATCCGAAAGTGCAATATCACTCCGATTTAAATACATATTTTCAATTTCATTTTTTAACGAATTCTACCATTTTCTGATTTCTCTGTATATATATCATCTGTTGTACTCTCTGCTTCCACTTACCTTATAATATTCAATCTATAGAATTCCATAATTTTCCCATACTCACCCCAATGTAATATCTATTCCCACAAAGTCCTCTTCTTTCAGAAAAACTTCTTTTGGTATCGAAATTCTCGCAGATTTTTCAAGTTCCTTTAATAAAGCATTTACCTCATCTGCCATTTTATCATAATAATAATTTGTACATAATTCTGTTGTTAGTCTATGCAAAATACTTTTATTCTTTTTATATAAAAATGCTGCATTCTCCAATAACCATTTTGAAAATGGATGATCTGCATTAAATGATTCTCTTCCCCCTGCAAATCGTTCTGTCAACACTGTAGAATCATTATCTATGGCTTTTACAAACATTAATGGTGGAAAGTATACTTCTCCTTCCAATATCTCCGTTTTTCGAATCCCTGTCACCACGTATGCTCTGCATCGATTGCAATTCCAATACCATCTTATTTCAAATTCTTTTTGTAATATTATTCTTGTAAGCATCATCAGAAATTCAAACTGATATTCATAAGTAAAATTTGCAACCAAATCAGAAAGACCTTCTAATCTTATATTATATTTTTTTTCTTCTTTTTCCAAGCACTCTTTTAATTGTTGTATTGTCATCTGTGGATTATATGAAATTATCTTTGTCTTTTCAATAATTGCCCAAAGATTTCTCTCATAATATATATTTTCATAATCTTTCAATAACATTTCTTTATATCGTGGACACCTGCATGCAATTGCATGATTCCCAATCTTATACCCTATTATTTCCAAATATCCTGCTGCCTCTATTGGCATGTCCGTAATATATTCTCTATTAAGACTTAATACCGGCTGATATTCTCCGCTTAATAATATTACAGTATATCTGAAATAACTGTTACCTTCATA
>CAKQXZ010000141.1 GCA_934292955.1 uncultured Clostridia bacterium | reverse complement strand
ACGGAAGTTCCCGTATACAGAGAAAAAGACGGTTCTTACGATATTCTCGATTTAGAAGTCGAATACAAAGTTTGGTATAAAACCGTGGAGGAAAATTAAAATGCCTGAATACGATTATTTTAACGGTGAAAATTTTATAACGTTCGATTTAATTGAAATCGATGATGAAAAACGCGAAGTGACTGTCGCCGTAAGTAACACGGGAAGAATAAGCGTAAAAACCTTTGACCTGTTATTCGAAGACAATCGCCGCTACTTTGAATATGGTTGTTTATACACAAAAATTTACATAGACGAATTTACGGAGGAAGACTAAAATGTTAGGAAATATCAATATTGTTATCGGTTCTTGGGGTTCATACAACGAATGCAACGAAAGAGCGTTAGGCTCGAAATGGCTCGACCTTTCGGATTATTCCGATTGGGACGAAATCGTAGAAGAACTCAAAAAAGAGGGCTTTGAACTTGACGGCATAGACGAAGAATTGTTCATTCAAGACATTGAAGGTATCGAAGACCGCTCAGTAAATTGGGATTATGTAAATCCCGAAACGCTTTTTAACACTTTGAAAGAATCGGGTGTTCTGGACGACGATTACAAATACAAAGTATTTTGCGCTTTCCTTGAAGTCCGTTGTTACGACGATTTTGAGGAAAAGGTCAGATCGCACGGTGAGCGTTGGGATGATGATATCAATCTTTGGAGCGGTTATTCTTGGGAAGATTACGGCAAAGAAATAGTCGAATGCTGCGGCTATAAAATACCTGAATCGCTCGAAGATTTTATTGATTACGAACGCTACGGAAAATATTGCGGAGATTATACCGTACAAGAATACAGCGATGGACTTATAGAAATTTTATAAAGGAGTTTTAACTATGGATAAAAAAGAACTAATAAACGAACTTGCAAAATACGCTTGCAACGCCTGTGAAATGGGCGGAGATTTTGACGGCGACTGCCACGATTTGATCGGAGAATATACAACGTGCGGCATTTGCCAAGGAACTGCAAATAAAATTTACGATGATTTTATTTGTAAATACATTGAAGAATTAAACGAAAAAGATAAACAAGTACAACATTTATTGCGAGTATGCAAAATTTTGGAAATCGCATTAAACAACGCACTCGGTTTAGATTATCTTTACACCGACGCTTACTCGGAAGCCGAAAAAGAATATGAGGCAGAAGAAGTAAAACAAAAAACCGAAAATCAATAAATTTACCAAGGAGATAAAAATTATGAAAATCACAAACGAAATTAAAAAACAAAAAGCAATCGAACTTATGAACAAATTAAACATTTACAAGCCGTATATACGCGGTTTTGAAAAAGACAACAAGGTTTGTTTTTTCGAGAATTTCGGCGGATTTTGGACTTACCAAGAGCCTGAATTGATGGCTAAAATCAAAGAAATCGAAAAAACGTATAACATTCTCGTATACGCCGTTACTCACGAATATTTAGAATTCGGAGAATGCTATGACTTTTTGTATATTCCCGACTACAAAAACGAATGGAAATACGCGCTTATTCCGCAAAAAGATATTTTTTATGCTTACGCTTATGTATGGAACAAAACCGACGATTTCTGCTCTGAATTCGGCACAATCGGTATTCGCTCGTTCGGCGGTGGAATTAAAAGAGTTGCGTGAGGTGAAGATATGAAAATTTATCTTGTTTTATTTCAGTATTGCACAGATGATTGCGACGGTGTTGAAACTCAAGCCTTTTCAACTTACGAAAAAGCCGTCGAACGTTTTAACGAACTTATTAAAGATGAAAAAACGTCAGACATACGTTGGGCGGCTAACGCCTTTGAAAACGGGAAATTACATCGTAACTATGAATTAGATCGCAACGATATCTTTACCGACGGTGAAGAACACGAACTTTGGTGGAACTTAACTTGCAAAACGGATTGGTATTTGCACGATTTTATAGAGTTGCGATTTTTGGAGGTAGACCCAAATGAATTATAAAACAATGGCGCATATAAACTCACTAAACGGAGAAAAAGCCGAAATAACGGTACTCGAAAAAGTAGGCGATAACGATTATATAGTTGATTACAAGGGCGTGCGATGTCATGCCCTTTTTAACTGGTTCGTTTGTGAATATTACGCAGATGACGTTTACGGGATTGTAGAGGAGTGATTTTTATGAAACTTAATTTAAAGGCAAATACACCTGCGGAACAGAGAATTTTAGAATATTTACAGAATACCGCAAGCGAAACATTAGCGGAAAAAATCAATAACGGCACGCCGTTTGAAAAAGACGGTGAGCCGTTAATCAATAAGAAAACGCTTGCGGGCTTTATGAAATATGCCTGCGAGGAAGCAAGAAAGACAGTTGAAAGCGGTTCATCTTCTGCGTGTATCGAAGATTCAGTCGTTTACGGTTGGGCTGTTCATTATTTCGAGGAAAAATCAATCGAAGGCACTATATGTACTCTCGACGGCGAGAAATATAAACCCGCTGTGAAAACAAAAAACATTCAAAAATCGACTTATACGCCGACTTCTTCCCCGAAGCCGCAGAATCAACAGGCTTCTTTATTCGATATTATTTCGCAAGAAAACAATGCCGTCGATACAACGGGAAAAGAACAACCTGTAATTCAGAATAAAGAAGAACCGACCGAGGAAATGCCAAAGGTTGAAACTAAACAAACCCTTTCGCCCATTTATACGGAATATAAGACTTTAAAGGAAAAATATTCGGATTATGTTATCGCATATCGGCTCGGTGATTTTTACGAAATACTCGGTAAAGACGCCGTGACTATCGCATCCGAACTCGACTTAACTTTAACGGGGCGTGAATGCGGACTTTCCTATCGTATCCCTATGGTTGGATTCCCCTATCACGCCGCAGAAGTTTATTTCGGAAAAATAGCACGAAAACATAATCTTGTAATCCGTGAAAACGATAAAGATATACAACTTATTGACAAGATAAATATTGACGATAATCGACTTATAGACCAAGATACGGGCGAAATACTCAATCAAAAAGACTTCAAAACAGACAATATGATAAAAACACTTTATTCCATTTTCGGCAACGATATCGAGGTGAAATTATGAAAACTGAAAAGATAAAACCCATACCGAAATACATACTTGCTCAAATCAAAAAAGCCGACGCACAAAATAAAGTATGCCTTCCCGGCAGAACTCGTTTTTACTCATATCTTACGAAGAACGACGGCGAAATCGTCAAAGTAACCGTAGCCGTAAAAACAAGATATAAACAATGGCTGTATAAACAGGTTGCCGTTCACGGTCTGAACTCGGACATTTGTTACGTCAAAGATATGGCGTTTTACCGAATTTCGGGTTATCAAGTTGAATGGTTTAAACAAGAAACACAAAACTTTCCGCGTTGGCACGAATGCACCGAATGGGATTATTCCGACGATAA
>CAKQXZ010000140.1 GCA_934292955.1 uncultured Clostridia bacterium | reverse complement strand
GTTTCATACCGCTATCCTTAAAACGTATTTCTCCCTATTTAGCGTTGTGTGTTATATATAATAAAATCGGTAAAAATTTTTCTTTATATCAAAAATTAACCCATCGCAAACACGACGGGTTAAAAAATTATTTTTTCTTTTTATAAACATATTTTAATTCGAGAATGCCGTTTTTAAGAGTTCTTTGCTCACCCGTAAATTCAAACGCATACTTTTCAAAAAACGCAAGCCCGGGTTCGTTGACAGATAAAACCGTAGCGTACACTCTGTTAATACTCGTCATCTGCTTAACGGCAAATTCCATAAGCTTTGTACCGATACCCTGACGCTGCTTATCCGGTCTTACATAAAGATGCGTCATTTCGAAACGTTCTTTATCGATTGTTACAAAACCTACAACGTTATTCTTATCGTAAGCAATGTAAGTGATACGATCGGCTGCTTCATCTTTTTTAAGAATATTTTTGGTCTTTTCTACGTTGAACGCTTCGAGATATTCTTCGTTAAAATATTCCGAATGAGCAGATTTCCAACTTGCAACATAACATTCAGCCGCTTCTGCAATATTTTTGTCATTCATTTCAACGATATACATGAACATTCCGCCTATCGTGATTGATATATAGAGTATACCCTTTTTTGCTCATAAAGTCAACTTTTTTACAGGGGCAAAAACGCCCTTTTTTTCCGCTTATGAAGTATAAAAAACTAATTTAGGGAAATATCGCAAAGCGCGTCGTATTTTTTCATCGCTTCTTTCTTCAGTTCGTCCGTGAACATATGACGTTCGAAACATTCGTCTGATATCTTTTTTGCAACGAATAACGCCGAAGGCGAATATTTAAGAGCACCGAGAATGCTCGAAGTTCTTCCCGATTGGCGCGTTCCCATTATATCTCCGCCGCCGCGCGTTTTGAAATCGGCTTCCGCTATTTTGAAACCGTCGTCAGACGAGCAAAGCGTTTTAAGTCTCATAATCGAATCGGGGTTATCGGTTGAAGTTAAAAGAAAACAATAACTTTGAAGGTCGCTTCTGCCAACTCGTCCACGCAGCTGATGCAGTTGCGAAAGGCCGAATCTGTCTGCGTCGTAAATTACCATAACGGTTGCATCGGGAACGTCGATTCCGACTTCTATAACCGTAGTAGAAACAAGAACGTTGGAAAAACCGTTTTTGAAATTATCCATTATCTCGCGTTTTTCGTTGTCCTTCATTTTCCCGTGAAGAAGCGAAACATGTGCTTGCGGAAGTCTTTCGGTCAATTCGTCGTAAAGTGCCGTAACGCTCATAACTTCGCCTTCCGGGTCGTCTTCGATTTTCGGCGCGACAAAATATATTTTATGTCCTTTTGCGATTTCGCCCGAAATAAACGCGAACATTCCGTCATATTTGACTTGCGGAACGATATTTGTGCCGATTTTAGCTCGTGCTTTCGGTTTTTCCGTTATCGTAGTTATATCGAGATCTCCGTAGAAAATCAGCGAAAGTGTTCTCGGAATAGGCGTTGCGCTCATAACAAGCAGATCCGGCGTGTTTCCTTTTGAAAGAAGAGAACTACGCTGCGCTACGCCGAAACGGTGCTGTTCGTCGCATACGCATAACGAAAGATCTTTGAATTCGACGTTTTTCTGTATAATCGCGTGCGTTCCGACCACTATATCGGCTTCACCAGAAGCGATTGCTTTTTTTACAGCGTTTTTCTCTTTGACCGAAAGAGAGCCGGAAAGAAAAACGACTTTATATTCAGGCAGAAATTTTTCCGCAAGCCGAAAATTCTGTTCCGCAAGCACTTCTGTCGGCGCAAGAAACGCAACCTGATGGCCCGAATCCACAGCATTGAATATCGCGCAAAGAGCCACCGCGGTTTTTCCGCAGCCGACGTCGCCCTGAATCAATCTGTTCATTACATGCGGCGAATTCATATCCGAAAAAATTTCGTTGATTGCCTTTTTTTGTCCGTCGGTAAAATCAAAACCGAAACGTTTTGAAAAAGACGTTACGCGATCTGGTTCTGTAGTATATTTATTAAGCCTTACTTGAGTTTTATCCCCTTTGATTATGCGGAATGCAGAAATCAGCATAAAATACTCTTCAGTCGCTATTCGGTCTGAAGAAATATCTTTATTATCGAACGATGACGGCGAATGAACTTCGAAATAACTTTTTTCGAGTGATTCAAGATTATATTCTTTAATAAAAGTTTCCGGAATTACAGATTTTATCTTCGTTTTTCTTAACGCGTCGAGAATAATGGATTGCATCGTGCGTTGGAAAATACTCGGTGTAACGGTATAAACCGGAAGGATTCATTTTAATCTGTCGTTTTTTTCAACAGGTTCGAAAGTCGGATTTGTAAGACTGACCTGACCGAATTTCTTCTGAACTCTTCCGTAAAAAAAGTATTCGGTATCGGGTGTCAGTTTCGATACGACATAAGGCTGATTAAACCAGATTGCTTCAAAAACTTCGCCGTCCTGCTCGCAGACGACTTTAACACACTTAAGTTTTCTTGCCGAAACAAAAACTTTAGGCGCAGAAACAAGACGTGCCTTTGTAAAAGCATATTCGCAAGGAATAGCATATTTTAACGGAATTACATGTGTTAAATCAAGATAATTCCGCGGAAAATGTTTTACAAGGTCGTCTGTATTGTTTATTCTGATTTTATTCAGTTCCGCAATCCTTTTTTCGGATAAGCCTTTGACGTATTTTAATTCCATACTTTTTATAAAAATAATGCGCCGCAAAAAGCGGCGCAAATGTTAAGTCGATTTATTCGAGCGATACGATATAATAATATATATCCTGACCGCCGTAATATATCTCCACGTCGCATTCGGGATATTTCTCGCTGATTTTTGCCTGAAGTGCTTCGGCTTCTTCCTGTTTTACTTCTTTTCCGTAATACAGATTTATAAGAGCGTGCGCTTCGTCTTTGATTTTGTCTATCAGCTTAAGCGTCGCTTCTTCGACAGACGTCGCTTTTGCCAGAATCTTTTTACTGTTAAGACCGATTATATCGCCCTTCTTAAGGCTGAAACCGTCAATTCTCGTGGTACGAACGGCATAAGTTACCTGCCCCGTTACAACGTTTTCGATTTCGTGATACATATTAAGGAAGTTGTTCTCTGCCGTTTCTTCCGGGTTGAACGCCAGCGCGGCTGCAAAACCCTGCGGAATATTTTTAGTAGGAACAACATAAATCTTTTTGCCTTCTACAAGCGATTTTGCCTGTTCTGCCGCAAGAATAATATTGCTGTTATTCGGGAAAATGAAAATATTTTCCGCGTTGATTTTTGCAATTGCGTCGGCTATGTCGCTCGCGCTCGGATTCATCGTCTGACCGCCTTCTATAATGCGGTCGACCATAAGTTCGCGGAATATCTCGGCAAGACCTTCGCCCTGAGATATAGCAAGCATACCCATATTCTTCTTTTCGGCTTCGTAT
>CAKQXZ010000139.1 GCA_934292955.1 uncultured Clostridia bacterium | reverse complement strand
GGACGGCAGGTCTTACGGCTGTTGCGCGTGTATCGGCAGCGCGGGAGTCGCGGTTGCGAATCTTGCGACGATTTCCGCCTATAACGGCGGTTTTTCGGTCAATCTGTACAATTCGTTTACGTTTAAAACGGAATATAACGGTGTGGCGGTAAAACTCGACTGCAACGCCGACGTTTACGCTAAAAACAAAGCGAAGATAAAGGTAAGCGGCGGCGGAAAAGAATTTGCGATAAAATTGCGTATTCCGAAGTGGATGGAAAAATACGAAGTTAAAATCGACGGCAAAAAAGTTGACGCCGAACGCAAAAACGAATACGTCGAACTCAAAAGAGTATGGAACGAGAACGCGATAGAACTTACCTATTCCGCTCGCGTAGAAAAGCATATTTTAAACGACAAGGTTGCGTTTACGAAAGGTCCCGTCGTTCTCGCGAGAGACGTGAGGTTGGGAGATATAACTAAGCCCGTCGCGGCGAAAAACGGTTCGGTCGGGGCTAAACGCGTAAAAAACGACAAATTCAAAAACAACGTAACTTACGAGATAAGTATCGGCGGCGAAAAGTTTGCCGCATGCGATTATTCGTCCGCAGGCAAGAATTACGACGACGAAAACAGTTGTATAACTGTTTGGCAAAATATAAAACCTTAAGGAGGGTTTGTTATGGGAAAAATATACGAAAGACCGAAGTTGGTTATAATCGGCATCGATAATATCGACGTTATCACCACTTCACCTGTAGAAGATCACGATAATATCTTCGAGAATCCGTGGAACAAGGGGGATATAAAATGAGTAAAACGAGAAAGAAAAATCTTTTATGTTTGATTTTTGCCGCGATTTGCTGCTTATTTGCGGGGATTTTATTCGGATCAACGACAAAAGCGTCGGCGGCAGAACCGATCGCACCCGAAACGTTCGAAATGGTAAGCGGAGCGTCGATTCGTATTACGGACGGACAGATAAACGGTAAAAATATGACTAACGGCTTGCGTTTTCAAGTGAAAACGGACGCCAAAACCGCCGCGCAGATCGACGGCAAAAACGTTAAACTTTACGCGTTCATCGCGCCCGTCGGAGTGGTTGATTTAACGAGCGACGAAAAAGTCGCGGCGGCAGCCGATAACATTGTCGGATATAAGAGCAAATGGCTCGAAATAGCCGCGGACAGTATTTATCCGATGACGGAAGAATCGGGCGAAGTCTGCTACTATGCGAATGCGGTAATCTGTAATCTTTCGAGCGATTTTTACGACGTAAAATTCAACGCGATTGCGATTATAGAAAACGGAGGCGCATATACTTACGCGAAAGCCGTTTCGACTTCGAGGTCGTTATACGACGTAGTAAACAGCGCGGTACTCGACAAATATGCCGACAGAATAGTCGGAGACTCGGAAAATACGAAACTCGACTATGCGAACTGGTACGGAAAAGGCGAATATCCCGTTGCACCCAAAACGCCGGCACAGTTTAATAAATACAACGAATTAAAGTCTACCACGCTTAAAAACTTGTCTGTCGAAAGACAAGACGTTATGGTGAATAATCCCGTTGTAACAATCGGCGGTAAGGAATATTCCATTCCCACCGTTCCCGAAGTTCACGGCGAGCAAGACGTTGAAGTAATCGTAGAAGGAGCAACCGTAACCGTTCCCGTAACGATAATTACGAAAGAAATAAAAACGTTCGACGAGTTGATGCAGAGCGTAACGGCAAGAAACAACGAAGTCGAAAAAAGCGGCGCATACTACACCTTGGGCAACGATATAGACGCCGAGGGAAAAACGATATATACGTTCTTAGGTGAAAACGGCTCGACGATAACGCCGGAATATTGCAATCTCGGCAAGGGGTTTGCGGGTACGCTGAACGGAAAGGGTTATAAAGTGAGCAACTTAAATCTCGACTCTTCAGGTATTTTCCGCGGAATGACAGGTGCAACCGTAAAAAATATTTCTTTTGAAATAGCGAATTATAGCGAAAAGACGCAAGGCGCAACGCTTTTTGCGAGTAACGTACAAGATTGTTTGTTTGAAAAAGTAACCGTAACCGTTACGAAAGCGATCAATATGGAAACAAACAATAACAGTGGCTTGCTTGTAGTGCAACAAACAAAAGGAACAACGTTTAAGAGCGTAAACATTATAGCGGACGACAGTACGCTTACCACATTGGTCGGAAGCGGATATTGGAGCGGAACGGCGGGAAATAACAAATATGAAAATTGTGCGGTGTCGTGCTTAAAACTGAATTACGTCGGACATACCATCGCGACAATCGATGGAATGGATGTGAAAACGACAAAAACTATCACGCTTACAAATAATCAGGATATTTTGCTTACGAACGATACTTATTCCATAAGTCTCGGAGTGGAGCAGACGGGTCTTACAGTAACTTCTATCGTATGCGACGGCGAAAATTTGGGAACAGATTTAATCAATCTCGATTTAACGGCGTTCAAGACCAATTACGCCAAACATGGCGAAAAGACTGTTGTTGTCAAGGGCGTAAAAGACAGTTTTAAAATAAGAATTAACGTCCCCGTAACTTTTGTTACAAAAATGATAGGTTCGGTAGAAGATTTGAGAACCATTACCCAAACGGCAACAGATACCACACTAAACGCAATCTTCGGATACTATAAACTGGCTAACGATATAAATTGCAATGGTGAGCCTGATTGGGGTGGGTTTACGAATAATGCAGGATTCGATAGCGGTAAGGAAACGAACGGGTTCCGCGGTACTTTGGATGGCAACGGATATGTATTAACAGGAAAATGTCATTCAAACGGTTTATTTAAAGTCATCGGAAAAGACGCGGTTATTAAAAATATAACTTTTGTATCTGTTCAATGGACTAATCACGCATCGGGCGGGTTATTCGGACATGCCGCGTTTGGTGCTACATTTGATAATGTTAACGTTTTACTGAAATCGACTGACGGAAGTACACCAAAGGAAGGAGCATTGCTTTTTTTAAGTAGTTGCAGCGGAAATACGTTCAATAAATTAACGGTTAAAGTTTATAGCGATAACGGAGTGACACTTGCGGAAAACATACCTACCGTATTCGGTGCTTGGGTGTACAACAATAATTATACCGATGTAAAGGTATACTGCAAATCCTACATAAAACTCGCTACGGATGGTAAAAATGCCGATGTGACGGAAATTGAAAACGTAACTGTATATAATACGGAAACCGAAGAATAATAAACTTCATGATATGCCCCATGGGAAATTCTCGTGGGGCATATTAAAAATAACACTATGAAAGATTTAAAATTAAAGTTCTATTCTCCCGCCGAAGATTCTATCGAGGGGTGGGAAAAATATTCCTTTCCGATAGGTAACGGCTATGCTGGAGCGAGCGTTTTCGGCGGCGTAAAAAAAGAGAGACTGCAGATAACGACGAACGTTTTCGCAAATACGTTCGATAACGGCGGCGTGTCGGAT
>CAKQXZ010000138.1 GCA_934292955.1 uncultured Clostridia bacterium | reverse complement strand
GCTGCCCCATTTGTTTACGACAAAACCGATATTGAGATTTTCTAACGAATCGATAAGCGAAGCGGGAATTACGATTTCGTTCCATACGCCCACTTTCAAGAAGTTGTGGCGAAGGTCGATAACGCGGGTTTCGCCGTTGCATATAACGTAACCGATCTGCGTTTTCTTTACGAGCGCGGAAGATTCGGCTATCATAACTCTTATAACGAAAGAATCGTAAGCGTATTTATCGAATGATTTATTGAAGTTGATATATTCCGCATAAGAAGCTTTATTTGCGGTGACGTATTTAAGGCTGGATCCTTCTTCGCCGTAATAAACAGCCGAATCGATCGAATAGTTGGACGCGTCTGCCGCGGTGGTGACGTTGCCCGTATAAACTCTTACCGAGCCGAGATTTGTTTCGGTCTGTTCGAAAGCGATATCGTTCGCCTGTTCGGTTTCGGGATTAAAACCTTCGCCCTGCGAGAGATAAACGTACATTCTGCTTACATCGTTCCATACCGAACCGTAATTGTTGCTGCCGTTATGCGTGTATATTACGATAGCAACCTGTTTGCCCGAAAAGAATGCTTCGACGGGAACGAGAACTTCTTTCCATACGCCGTTGGGCGAGTCGCCGGGAACGGTGTTGGGCGCAATGCGCTTGCCGTTAACTGTTACCGAAAACGCTATAGGTCTTGCGGTGTTGTAGCAATAGCCCTGAAGGAAGAACCTTACATAGCGGGTTGACGCGTCGAGATTGGCGGGAGTGTTAAGCCTTACGATAAAGGGGCAAGGCCAGGTTTCTTTGCCTTCGTTAAGGTCGGCAAAAGCGATCTTGGTGGAGGCGGGCTGATTGCCGTACCTGACGGACGTATCAAGCGTTACATATTTTTTGGTCGTAAGTTCGGTAGTTGTGCTTCCGACGGTTGCCGCAAGGGAGATCTGTTCTTTGCCCGTTTCGCCGGCAAAATAGAATTTTACGTTTCTGTCGGCGTTGAGCGAGATTGCCGCGTAATAATCGGAAATATCGATTTCTGATTTCTGATCGGCTGAAAGCGCGGCGTAAGCGAGTTTGAGTTCTTCGGCTTTTTCAGCCATCTGCGTTATATCCTGCGCTCCGAGAATTTCCGCAATAAGCGCGTTGATATTTTCTACGTTGACTTTTACGTTAAAAACGAGTTCGCCGCTGCCGACGTAAAGGTCGCTGTCCGATACGGTCGCAATGATTTTATACTGACCTTTATTAAGAACGATACTTTCGGGAAGCTCGGTCGTTGTTCCGTCGGGATATACGAGCGAGTAAACGTAGTTAAGCCCTTCAACCGAAGAAGTTGCGGTTACGTTTGTAAGATCAAGAGTATCTCCCGAGTTGAGATTTTCGGTTTCTACACCGCCGACGGTTATATCGGAAACTTCTTTTACCAGACGGAAGTTAGAAATGTAGGCGTACATTTTAGCCGAATCGATAGAACCGTAAACGTCGCTCTTGTTGTGCGACCAGAAACGGAAATTCAGCGTGCCGGTAATGTCTGCCACGGCGACGGTGAATTCCGTCCATTCGTCGGAGGGAAGATCCTTGGGCGTGACGGTGGGCGCGATTCTGCCGTTGTTATTATAAACCGCGAAAGTGAGCGGTCTTGCTTCGTACGGGCTGTAACCGCGAACCGCGAAAGTGATATATTTATAACCTTCGAGCGATTTTGCGGGGATATCGAGCGTGAGGCCCGCGGCGTATGCCCATGCAACGTACGATTCGAATTTGAAGAGCGTACTGCCCGCTTCGTTTTTATATTTTACGTCGGTCGCGTAATAAAGACCTTTCTTGCCGGATATGGCATTATTGCCTTCTCTTAAAGAAACCTGTTCGATACCGAGCTTTGTCGCGAAGAAAGCAAGAACGTTTTCGTCGTCGGCTTTGCGGAGCGCGGCCGCCTGAGCGTATTCGAACGCGTTTACTTTAGCCTTTTCTTCGGCGGTAAGCGCGGCGTAACAGTTTTTGAGCGTTTCGGCTTTTTCGGCCATTGCCGACATGTCTTCGGCTGCAAGAATTTCGGCAATAAGCGCGTTTACTTCGTTTGCGTCGGAAAGAACCTTGAAGGTCTTTTCGGCGGTAGTTTTGTAGCAACCGTTTTCGGATACGGCTTTGAGCGTGTATAAGCCGCTTCTGTCCAGAACGATTATGCCGTTATCGTTTGCGGTAAGTTTTTCTCCGTCCGCGCCGTAAACTTCGACCGAGAAAGTCGCTTCGGTTTCGGTGGCGGATGTCGCCGACAGATTGTTAACGTTGAGTTCGTAGCCCTTTGCGACTTCGTTGTCGATACCCGTTATGGTAACTTCGGTTACGTCTTTGCAAACGTAAACAGAAGAAACGTAGAAGTCAAAATCGGCTCTCGTTTTATCAACTGTCCATGCTTCGTCGTTACCGAGATAGAAGAAGGACGTTTTTCCGCTTGCGAGCGCGTCGTAATTTTCGATAAATGAATCGAGCGGCAGAGTTCTGGTTGCCCATTTACCGAGTTCGGTGGCGTAAGAATTCTGTTTACCGCTCCACTTTTCGTACAGGTTGCGCGCCGCGGTGTAATCGATATAATATTCGACCGCGATATAGCCGAAACCGCTTGCTTTGAGTTCTTCAGCCTGCGCTTTGGTTATTGCGGGAATGATTGCGATACCGGGATATTTAACTGCTTCCGCTCCGCCTTTGGTGTTGATTTTAAGGGCTTTTTTGCCTTTGAATTCTACGAATTCTTTGATTATAAGCGAAGAATCGTTGTTGTTCCAAGCGGTTACGGTGTCTGCTATAAGTTCGCTGTCGATATCGACGATTTCGCCCTTTTTTGCGGCGGAACGAACGATTATTTCGGTCTGACTTTCGCCGACGTTGCCCGCGCTGTCTTTAGCGGTGGCTTTAAGAACGTATCTGCCCTGAGCGTTGAGCGTGATTTTGCCGCTTACCTTTTCGGAAACGAGCGTTTCGCCCGAATAAACGTTTAATTCGTAGGCAAGATTTGTATCGAGATTGTCGGTTACGGTGACTTCGGGAAGAGTTATTTCTTCGCCGACGAAATACCATGCCTTTGTTTCTCCGATTATGACGGTGGGTTTTACGCCGTCTTTAACGGTGAGCGCAAGAGTTTTGCTGACGTCGGTGCCCGTAATGGTGTACTTGATAATGTAGGGCTTAAGTTCGGTAAGTTCGATTTTGCCCGCAACTACCGCGACCGCTACGCCGTCGCAGGTTACTTCGACGTCTACCGAATACACGTTATCGTCTTTATCGGTAACGGTGAATTCGGGGAGTGTGTAAGTCGTTCCGTACGCCGCTTCGGCTGTTGCCGGAACGTCGAACCCGACGTACTCGATTTCGGTTGTGCCGGACGATGAAGAATCGCCCTCGTCTACGCATGCCGCAAACGATACTGCCGATACGACAAGCATAACCGAAAGTACGATTGTTAACAATTTTTTGATGCTCATTGTTTTTCTCCCTTTTTATTTTTTATCCCTT
>CAKQXZ010000137.1 GCA_934292955.1 uncultured Clostridia bacterium | reverse complement strand
TAATTCATATCGTAGCCGCGATTTTTTATTCCGCGGGCGTTCATCAACTTTGCAATGTCTTTTACGCGTTTTCCTTCGAGATAAAGCGAATAAATTTCTTTTACAACCGGCGCGAGAGTTTCGTCTATTTGATATTTGTCGTCGCCGTCGATATAATACCCGAACGGAGCACGGACGCCGTTCGCTTTGGCTTTTAACGCGTTTTCGGTCATACCGCGTCTGACTTTTACGGCAAGTTCGGCAGAGTAGTATTCGGCACAGCCCTCAAGCAAACTTTCCAACAGTATACCTTCCGGACTTTCGGATATAGCCTCTGTTGCCGAGATGACGCGCACGCCGTTCTTTTTTAATATTCGCTTATAATGAGCGGAATCGTAACGGTCGCGCGAAAATCTATCTAATTTCCACACAAGAACGATATCGAACAGATTTTTATAACTGTCCTTAATCATGTGCTGAAATTCGGGACGGTGATCTGTTTTAGCAGAAAATGCGCGATCTATGTAATTGCCGACGACTTGCATGCCGTTATATTCGGCATACTGCATACACTCGCGAAGCTGACCTTCGATACTTGCCTCGTTCTGCTTGTCCGAACTAAACCGCGCATATATTACCGCTTTCATCGATATTCTCCTATATTATTAACAATTCAAAACTTTGTATTAAGCGTTTGTATTGTATGTCATAAAATAATTGATAAAAGTAATGGAATAATTATAAGGCTAATAACGCTCCACCCTAAACCTCTATATTTTTTTGCGTTATTTATTCCTATATCGATTTCAGTAATAGGGAAAAATTTTTTAACAAATATTTTTATAAACCAACCGATAAAAAACGGAATTGGAATTAACGATGCCGAAAGAATCGTTTTGTCATTAAAAGAAACATCCGCTTTCCAAACCGATAAAAGAAAAGCTATTGCAATAACTAGACCGTAAAATAAAGACGCGATCCAACTGTTGCAAAACACTCGCAAGAAACGCTTGTCTTCCGTTTTGTGAAGCCAATCACTAATATCTTTTTCTATTAAAGTGTGTTTATCTTTTTCTGTATGACTAAATTTAATTTCATAAAAATCGTCAAAATTTTTTTCTATCGAATAACGCGACTCAAAGTCTTTATCTTGACCGGAAACTTCTATCGTTTCTAGTTTTGCATTTTTAAAATCATAATTTTTAAATGTATCCATCGACAAGTCATCAATAATCAACCCGTTTTTATAAGAAACTTTGATTTTGTGTTCGCCGTAGTATTTTGATAACGTAGAAATAAGATCACATATGTTTTCCTTTGTTATCACAACGCCTATAAGTTTCAGTTTTTGCGAAAAAATTGGATTCATTGACATGATTATCTATCTCCTTTTTGTCAATCATTGATTAGTTTGTTTTATTAAAAATTGTTGTATTATTTCTACGCACACTGTATTTCCCGCTTGTTTGTATTGTTCTTTCTCGGGAACGATAAGGGGAAAAGAGAAGTTTTTCGGGAAACCTTGCAAAGCAAGACATTCCGCCGGCGTGATATTTCGTATGCCGAAATTATCCTTTATAATCGGTACACGGTCATAATACGTTCCCATATTCGCTTTGAGCGTAAACGATATGCCGTCTTTACTCGATTGAATACCGTAATCCGCAAATCGATACAACTGCTTTTCGTCGGCAATATATCGACCTAAACGTTGATACTTTGCCGAAACGGGCGAATAGTAATATTTATCGTCAGCTTTTACGGTTACGTCGATAATATCTGTTATTCGTTTTTCGAGCGGAACTTTTTCCGGAAACGCAAATATTTCACAGGCGGTTCTGTCCGAAAATGCAACGATATAGGTTCTCGTTCTATGTTGGGGAATGCCGTAATCGCAAGCGTCTGCAATCAGGTAGCGAATAAAATATCCGCGCCCCGCAAGTTCGTTATGAATAACGTTGAATGTTTTACCGTGATCGTGTTCGGTAAGATTTGCCACATTCTCCAAAAATACGATGGACGGGTGTTTCGCATCGATTACTTTTCCGATTTCAAAGAACAAATTTCCGCGTTCGTCCGAAAATCCTTTTTGTTTTCCGCAAACCGAAAACGGTTGGCAAGGAAAGCCTGCCGCAAGTATATCGAAATCGGGAATATCGCGTTTATCGATTGCGCGAATATCGCCTTCGACCAAAACCGCATCGGGGAAATTGTGCCGATAGGTCATACAAGCGTATTTATCTATATCGTTAGCCCATATAATTTCATGCCCGGCTTGCGTAAAGGCAAGGTCTATTCCGCCGATCCCGCAAAATAAACTGCATACTCGCATTATCTTGTTTTTGAGTTGAATCTGACCGACACGTTAAGCGGTAAATAATATTCTCCGCCGATTTTCTGAATTCGACTCCACGCGTATTTGTCGGCGCTAACATATTCAAAAAATGTGTTTCTGTACAAATAATCTCTGAAAGATTCTCTGTCGTTAGAGTGATAGCAGAGAATGTCGCCGTCGTCCATTACGACTATGTATCCGCCGTTGACTTGTTCTTTTCCGTCCCAAACTTTTCCCGCGGTCATTCCCGTAAAGCCTGCGATTAAAAAGTCTTTTAACGCCTTTTCGTAATAAACTTGCGGGTTCGTAACGTTAAGCGGATTTTCTTCCGCCATTCTTTCTACCGTTTCTTTTACGTTATGGTTGTCGTTGGCGGAAAGCAATCTGTCTTTTACGCACCAAGCCATAATTTTAGCCATCGATTCTCTGATAAGAAATAAATTGTTTGCATAAATGGGATTTTGCGTTTTTGCGAACTCGGTCGATACTAAATGACTTGATAAATATTCCTTGCATTTTGACCAACCGCGACCGTCTTTTTCCGATATCGCGTTAAATTCTTCCATCATTGCGTCGTTGCAACCGGTAAGTTTATAAAGATATTGAGAAGAAGAACCGGCATTAAAAAGAGTAGGGTTTTGTCCGAATTTCGATTTAATCGAAAAGCCCAATATGGACACGATGGCGGTTTGTCCGTCTCTTACTTCGATAAATATATCATTTTTGCCGCCAAATTGTTTTTTCAATGCCTGAACGGCGGGTGCTTTCGGTTTGCTTACATATATTACGCTTGCAAAATCGCATACCGAATCGGGAGCGGGAACGGAATTGCCGCGTGCTTTTTTGATATTATCGAATAAAGTTGTGGCATTTTCGTTAAATTCGCTTGTGGGAATAACGGCAAATACTTCTTTGGAATCTTGCGGTTTAATTGTAACCGTAGATTTTTCTTCGTCGATGATATATTCTAAAACTTGACTCGCGCATTCTTGGCGAATTACTTTTAAAATATCGAGATAACTCTTATAATTTTTTTGCAGTAACTTGTCTGCGGTATATAATTTGCCTTCGCCAAGCAATTTCAACATAACGTAAAATTCCGCCCATTCGCCTTTATTCAGTTTCTTTCCCTTTATCGATTCAGTCATTTTTATCGAGTACCTCTTTGATTTTTTCCGCTATTGCTTGTATTACGGGAACCGTTACGCTGTTTCCGAAT
>CAKQXZ010000136.1 GCA_934292955.1 uncultured Clostridia bacterium | reverse complement strand
TCTTTCTATGACGTTTATCGAACCGCACGTTCATAAGTGGGTAGGCAAACTCGGCGACACCGACAACGTTCTGACCGCCGTATGCGAAGGCAAGGGTAACTGCGACGTAACCGTTACGCCTACTTATACTATAAACGTAGACGTTAACACTGCGGGAAATAACGCTTATACAGGCATGCCGTTTGCGGGTGCTTCCGCCACTGTTGAGAACTGGGATCAGGAAGGTCTTGAAGCCGCTCCGTCGCTTGTGTTTGTAAGTCAGGACGGCACAACCTATCCCGAAACCGAAACTCCGCCTACTAATGCGGGCTTGTATACCGTAAAGGCAACGTTCGGCGGCGTAACCGCTTATAAAAACTTTAAGTTCGATAAGGCAAGCAACTCGGTTAAAGGCAGCATCGAAAACTTCAAAAGTATAGAATACGGCGAAGAACTTGTATACCCCGAAATGACCGCAAGGTACGGCACGGTATACTTTAAGTTCTCTACCGAAAGCGACGGCGAGTACACACGCGAAGTTCCTACCGAAATCGGTCATTATTATGTTAAAGCGTATGTAGACGAATCTGAAAACTACAAAGCATACAGATCCGATTACTATTGGTTCTCTATCAAAAAATGCACGAATGAGTTTACCGCTCAGCCGACGATAGCCAACTGGAAGTACGGCGCAACGCCCAGTCAACCTACGGGCGCGCAGGCAAAATACGGCAGCGAAACCATAGTTTATATGTACAGCAGCAATATCAGCGATTATTCGACCGCTGTTCCGACCGCTGTCGGCAAACATTATCTTAAGGCGGTCGTTGCCGAAGGCGATACTTACAATAAAGCCGAAAGCAGTGTAGTTGTTTTCTATATCGAAAAAGGCGATTATGCCGAAGCGGGTAAAACGCTTTGCGAAAAAGAACTGATAGCGGGAAAGACTGCGGCTACGGCCTATGATTTGTCGGCATATATAACAGACGTCGGCGAATACACCATAAAGAGCGCGGCGATCGATCTTGACGAAAACGGAATTATCGGTACCGTTACCGCCGACGAAAAGCAAATTTCTGTTACGGGCAAAGCGGGTTCCGCAAAAGATAAAACCGCCCGCATAAAACTGACCGTTTCCTGCGAGTTATACGAAGATTTCGACGTATACGTCACGCTTAAAACTGTCGGTAAAACGACTGTAACTATCAACGCGTCCGGTGAGTTTAATTACTTGTATACAGGTGATAAAAAGGGCGATAATCTTCTCGACTTTGTAAGCGTGAACAACGGATACGACAAGAATAACCTTGTTGTTTCATTCAAAACGGCAGACGGCGCCGCGCTTGACGAAGAACCCGTAAACGCAGGCAGTTACCTTGTTACTTTTGCCGTTCCCGAATCGGACGAAGATTTTGAAGGCAGTCTGACCGTAAATTACAGTATTTCGAAAACGACTAACGGACTTAATGAAGATTCCGCTATTTTCTGGGGCTGGGAGTTCGGCGACGAAAATCCGTCCCTTATAGGAACAATATACGGCACGCCCGTGTATACTTACTATGATAAAGACGGAAACGTTCTCGACGGCAGACCTGTACATGCGGGTAGTTATAAACTCTCCGTTCACGCAGACGAAACCGAATACAGCGAAGAATTCGACAGCGAAATGTTAGATTTCGTTATTAAAAAAGCATATATTCAGATAACCGTCAAAGGCGAACCGGGTTATAATTACGACGGAACGGCTAAAAAAGGTTTTGACCCGACTACGCTTACCGTAACAAACAATTATGACGTAAGCAAACTGGCTTACACTTATGTAAAAACAACTTATGGTGAAGTCGTAATCGAAGGCGCACCCACAAACGTAGGTTCTTACGCCGTATTTATCTACGTTCCCGACAGCGAAGTCGATTATGAAGGCCGCTTTGTTTTAGAATTCGAAATTAAAAAAGCCAAAAACGAACTCGTCGATCTTAAAGAGTCTTATAGTATCAGATACGGCGAAAAGGAATACGACCTGCCTTTAACCCGTTTCGGCACGCCTGCGTACACTTTCTATATGAATGGCGAAACGGTTGACAGACCTACCGAAATAGGCGAATATATCTTTGTGGTTCACGTCGACGGAACCGAAAACTACGACGAATTTACACGCGGAGAAATTAACTTTGAAGTAAAGGGCTCGCTTTTCGATAAGAGCAGTATTTCCTTTAATGACTTTACCGTAGAGAAAGGCTCGAATCCCAACGATATTAAAATATCGGGCGAACTGCCCAAGGGCGTTACGGTTACTTACGAAGGCTTGCCGTCCGACCTTAAACCCGGCAAGTTTACGGTAAAAGCGATAATTCATCTCGATCCGTCTATTTATGACGTCGATTCCGATAACGAATATATCGAACTGACGGCTACCGTTACCGTCACAGGCGCAAGCGACGGCGGTTTCCCCGTTGTTCCCGTTGCCGTTGGCGGCGTTGCGGCTGTTGCTGTGATTGCCGTTATTATCGCAGTCGTGCTTAAAAAGAAACGCCCTTAAAAACTATTACATGATATAAAACAAACACCGCGGCAACAAAGTCGTGGTGTTGTTTTATATTGACTAATAGTCGTAGAAATGCTATAATAAGCAAAGCGAGATTATATTCAAGCAATTTTATTTTACGGATGATATAGGTGCCCCATGGATTTACAACGTATTACAATCAGAAAAACTACCGAAAAAGATATTCCGTCTATATTTGATTTTATAAACGGCTTGGCTGCTTACGAAAAACGCCCGCAGGATATGACGGGTACTGCCGAAATGCTTAAGTTCTGGCTTTTCGAAAAGAAAGTGGCTACGGCTGTCATTGCCGAACTTGACGGCAAAGAAATAGGCTATGCAATATATTATCCCGTTTTCGGGTCTTTTTCCGCCAAAGCGAACGTTCATCTCGAAGATTTTTTCATTAAACAGGAACTTCGCCGTCAGGGCTTGGGTAAAGAGTTCTTTTTCGGGCTTTGCCGCATGCTTAAAGCCGAAGGATACAACAAACTCGAATGGAGTTGCTTGGACTGGAACACTCCGTCTATCGAATTTTACAAAAAGATCGGCGCAACGCAGGAGCAGGGCAGAGTATACTTCGATTACACCCCCGAAGAATAAAATATACACCCGAAGAATAAAAGCGGCGTGCATGTAACGTGGAAAATGTTATTTTACGGGATAGTAAACAATAATTATTCGATTTATATGCAATCTATATATACACAACTCGCGATTTTGCAGCAAGAGAATTATACGCACCTTAATGGTAAATCATAGTGCGTATTTTTTTATTGTGTAGTATCAGTTGCGCGGCAACTGTTCTTTATTGCAAATTTCTCGCTGTGGTGTAAAACGGCGAATTTCTTGTTTTCGACATATTACGACAAATTGTTGCACAAATCTACATATTGCGGTAAAAAGTGCGTTAATGTGTGGTAAATATGTCAGAAAAAAGTTTAAGAAATATATAATTTTTTGTAAGATATTGTTTTCTTTTTTGATAATATGTGATATAATGTTTTCAAATATTTGTTAAAAAAGGAGATTGATGGTAAATTATGTCAGCAACAGTTATTGTTTTGCAAGGCAGTGAAGACGATT
>CAKQXZ010000135.1 GCA_934292955.1 uncultured Clostridia bacterium | reverse complement strand
TTCTAATTCGGGCCTCTATATCCCAGACTCTGTGGATCAGCGCATTTGCAACTGCCTCTCTGAACGCAGCCTCTGGTATTTTTTCCACCTTTTTTCTGTCAGCCCCCTCAATTACTTCATATTGATAATAATCCCTGAATATGTCGATTGTCTTATCGTATACTTCAAGAATTGACATATTTTCAAAGGTTGCTCTTCTCTGAATAATATTAATATTTTCGCCAAATTTCATAATGTCAATCCCTGGAAAATGGTTTTTGTCAGCCAGAAGACCTGCTGCATTATTATATCCATTCGTATTATTATATAAATTCAATGTTTTTAAAGTATCCTGATTAAAAGTCTCAAGCTGAATGCATTCTTTTAATTTATGATATAAAGTCTCAAACGATAGTTCCTGATCTTTACACGGAAGTTCTTCAAATCTTATATTTTTTCCCTCCAGGATCAGTCTTGACAGTTCCAGTGTATCTACTTCTATCGTAGCAGTATCATTTCTTTTATATGCTTTGGATTTATACAAATAGGGCTTATGAATACCACTTTTAACAACCAGTTTAATTGTATGATCCTGCTGCACCTCAAGTGTATAGTCTGGTTGAGGGGAAATACTATCGTTAATTTTATTTTCAATATCCAGACATGATTGCTTTTCATCTGGTAACCCTTTGGCAACACCATTATCATCAACGCCAAAAAGAATCATGCCGCCATTGTAATTTGAAAAGGCACTAACAGTTTTCAAAAAAGTATTTGTGACAGTTTCTTTAAACTCCATTGTTCGTGTTTCCTTCATACGATTCAGCTCCTTTTCAATTATATTTCTATTATTATATGCAAAAGCGCACAAAAAAACAATCGTATTTTTTTACGATTGTTTTTTTGACTTATTTCAATTATTATTTGTCAATAATTACGCACAAAAATACAGCTGAAAGACATTACTTCAGCTGTATCTGTAAGTTTTCGTGCTCCCTGATCCTTTTTAATTACTTCATCAGGGCAGATCATTTCCTGCAGCCAGGTATATCTCGTACCATTCCTTTTTGCTCAACCTAAATTCTGTTGCTTTTGCTGCTTCACGAACACGAGTCGACTTTGTAGTACCGATTACAGCCTGAGTTGCTCCGGGGTAGCGAAGAATCCAGGCAAGAGCAACCGCCATTGGCGTGACTGCCTTTTCAGAAGCAATTCTATTGAGCACAGTGTTCAGTTCCCGATAATTATCAGATCCAAGAAAAGTTCCCTGAAAATATCCATACTGAAGGGAAGACCACGCCTGAACCGGGATCTTTTTCATACGGCAGTATTCCAGTACTCCGCCGCCATCCCGCATGATTCCCTTATCACACTGCATATCCATGTGAAAACCAGCGTCGAAGACCTGGGTAACGGCACAGCTAAGCTGAATCTGGTTTGCACAAATTGGGAACTGTATTTCCCTGCTTAGCATTTCCATCATCATAGGTGTCATGTTGCTAACCCCAAAATTCCGTACTTTTCCAGCATTATAAAGACGGTCAAAAGCCTCTGCAATTTCATCTGGTTCCATAAGCGCATCTGGTCTGTGAAGAAGCAGGCTATCCAGATGATCTGTGTGAAGTCTGGACAGAATTCCATCTACGGCCTCCAGAATATAATCTCTGGAAAAATCGAAATAGGTAAAATCCGGATCACAACGGATTCCGCATTTTGACTGAACAAAAAATTTAGTGCGCAAAGAAGGATTCTCTGTAAAAACTTTTCCTATCACTTCTTCTGATTTTCCACCACCATAAATATCTGCGAGATCCAGAAAGTTAATCCCCTCTTCAAGACCAGTCTCAATCAACTCTGCTGCCTCGCCAGTGGACATCTCTGAAATTCTCATCAATCCCATAACAATTTCAGATACCTTATCCTTATCTTTTCCAAATTCAATATACTGCATACGATTTTCTCCTCTTGTACCAAACAGCTTCTTGTCCAGAAACCGCAATATTACATCTTATTTTGCAGAAAGCCTTTTTCAGACACGCTCTAGTTTATCACACTGTTAATAGCCTTGCAAGATTCCGCTTTTTCGCCATTAAACAGTTTTTCAATTTTTCAATTTCATTTGTTGCAGTACAAAACAAAGAGCCGGATCTCTCCGACTCTTCGCACGTTTCAATATATAAGTCTTTGCCGCTGCCTATTTCTCCAGCATATAATCCTTAATCACATCATGATCTCTCAGTACCTTCTCCACCAAGGTTCCCTTAATTGCCTTCAGCAGAGGTTTCTTCAGCAGGTTCAGCGGGCCAGGGAGCTCGATTTCAAGTGGTGAACGGCCATCCATAAGTTTTACGCTGGCATCAAGGAGTTCTCGCACGTCATAAACACTGCCCCATACTTCCGGAACACCGCGGTCTACGCCCATGAGACCGTAAACAGCTTCCATTGCAGTACGTACAGAATACTCAGTGGTAAAGATGGTATCTCTTGGAGTCTCAGCGAACTGTCCAAGGAATGCGAAGTTCACGCAGCCATCCGGGATAACGTCCGGTCTGTCACCTTTGGCTCTTGGCATGAAGAATGCAGTGATGTAAGGCATCATGGTCGGTACGCAGACTGCGCTATTTTCAGCCAGATCCTCAATCTGATCCATCGGTACACCCATGTGGTACAGCCACTCTTCGGTGATCTCTTTACCGGTACATTCTTTCATCGGTTTCTTTACATAATCGCCAGGTACATCTGTAAACAGGCCATATACCCATACGCAAACCTTATCTTTATCCTGCTCCTTGAACTGACCCTGACGGTTGATGGTCCAGCTTAACAGCCAGCTGGAATCCTGACAGCTTACAATACCGCCGGTAACAACCTTGCCGCTCTTTGGATCTCGCTTGCAGATGTCAGTAATATAAGGAATGATCTTGTCATCCAGTGTGGTAACAGTTGCAGATTCCCAGTTGGTCTTTGCAATGTCGGAGCAGAATTTCTCCGGATGACCGAAGGACGGATCCTGTTTTGCAATGTTCTTCCACAGGCTCCAGCAGCCGCTTGTATGAACCTCAGCATCTCCGTTTGGAGCATGGTTCTGGTCACCGTAGATAGTTCCCTCTGTACAACTTCCGTTGGTAACAAATACGTAATCGTTCTCGGTAAGAAGGATTCCCTTCTCAACACCTTTTACTTTACACTCAATGGCTGTTGCCACTTTTTTGCCATCGTGGATATCGAAGATTACATTAGTAACCTCTGTGTTGAACTGGAAATCAACACCTGCTTCTTCCAGATATTTCTGCATTGGCAGGATCAGGGATTCATACTGGTTGTATTTGGTGAATTTCAGGGCGCTGAAATCCGGAAGTCCGCCGATATGGTGGATGAAACGCTGGATGTAAAGCTTCATCTCAAGTGCGCTGTGCCAGTTTTCGAATGCGAACATGGTTCTCCAGTATAACCAGAATGTGGAATTCAGAACCTCATCATCGAATACATCCTCGATGGTCTTGTCGTAAAGATCCTCGTCCTTTGTGAAGAACAGCTTCATGATCTCCATGCAGCCCTTCTGGCTCAGGTTGAATTTACCATCTGTGTGAGCGTCCTTGCCCTGATTTACAGTAGCACGGCAAAGGGAATAGTTTGGATCATGTTTGTTC
>CAKQXZ010000134.1 GCA_934292955.1 uncultured Clostridia bacterium | reverse complement strand
TTCGTCAGCGAATGGGACGAATACGCTCAAAAAACATATAAGGCGAATTTTCACGACGATTTCGAAATCGCCGGCGATATAACTAAAATAAAGGAAACGGATATTCCCGACTTCGATATATGTCTTGCGGGATTCCCTTGTCAAGCGTTCAGTTTGGCAGGACAACGCAAGGGATTTAAAGACGATTATAAAGGAATGTCGCGCGGCACGTTGTTTTTCGATGTCGCGAGGATTTGCGCCGAGAAAAAACCGAAAGTAATTTTCTGCGAAAACGTAAAGGGTTTGACGATACATGACAAAGGAAGAACATTCGAAATTATTACCGAAACACTCAAAGAAATCGGTTATACTCCGTTCGAACAAATATTAAACAGCCGTAATTTCGGCGTTCCGCAAAACAGAGAACGCATTTATATCGTTGCATTCAGAAACGATATAGCACCGAAAGAATTTATCTTCCCCGCGAAAACCGACGATACGAAACGTATTCGCGATATTATGGAAGAAAATCCCGTTCCCGCGAAATATTATCTCAGCACCTGCTATATGGATACGCTTATCAGACATAAAGAACGTCACGCGGCGAAAGGACACGGTTTCGGATACGAAATTCGAGATCTCGACGACGTTTCGGGCGCAATTGTATGCGGCGGTATGGGCAGAGAAAGAAATTTGATTGTAGATAAAAGACAGACTAATTTAACGCCTACCACCCACATTAAGGGAGAAATCAACAAAGACGGCATCCGAAAAATGACTCCGAGAGAATGGGCAAGACTGCAAGGTTTTCCGGACGATTACAAACTCGTTTTGGCGGATGTTCACCTTTACAAACAATTCGGAAACAGCGTAACGGTTCCCGTAATACAAGCAATAGCGGAAAAAATCAAAGAGGTACTCGATAAAAATGGCAGAGATTAAAGGGAAAAATAAGGGCGAATGGTCCGAAATGTACATTTTCTTCAAACTGATGTCCGATAGAAAAGTTTACGTCGCGGACAAAGATATGAATAAACTGAAAGACGTATTCTTAAATATCGTCAGTATTATTCGTGAAGAAGTTGCGGGTAAAGAATATCGTTATTTTACGGGCGATAAAGTGGTAATCACGCTTAACGGCGAAACCGTAATGACTTTGGATTCTTCATTGTTTACGGAAAAAGCCGCACGCGTTTGGAAAATGATAACCGAAAATAAAGGCAATACGACTTTTACCGATGAAGAAATCAAAGAATTTCTCGAGTCGATTTTCATTCACAATATATCGGCTCCCGCGCAAAAGAAAAACGATTATTTCGGCGGCACGAAAGATATCGTTCTCGATACGATAGATTATCGCTCCGGCGTAAGTCAAATAATGGGCTTTTCTTGCAAATCGGATATCGATGCCGCATCGACGCTATTCAACGCAAGCGGAGACAATACTAATTTCGAGTACGAACTGGTCGGAAATGTAAACGACGATGTAATGAACGAATTTAATTCGTTATTTAACGAAGTGATCCGTAAAGGCGTAGTCTGTCACGACGTGGCAACCGGCAGCCGTATGAATTATTTGAAGTCCTGTGGCATCGATGTAAAATTCGTTAATCCCGTAAAGGAAACCGCAAGACAAAATTTGATACGTTGCGGCGGTTTGGAAACTCCTGCCGTTGTTGCGGAAATGTTGAAATATTACTACTACGACAAATCGGGAACGGATACTTCTCTTGACGAAGCGATTAAATATCTTGCCGAATCCGATCCCGCGGGCTATTCTTTCGGTGAGTTATACGATACATACCATCTGAAAATAGCAAATCTTTTGTATTCTATGTTCACGGGTTTGCGTTTTTCCAAACCGTGGAACGGCAAATCCGATGTGAGCGGCGGATATATCGTTGTTAAACGCGACGGCGACGTCGTTGCTTTCCACTCCTGCATTGCCGATGAATTCAAGGATTTTCTTGTGGACAAATTAAAGTTCGAAGCCCCGTCTTGCAGTCGTCACGATTATATGTCGATTTATAAAAAAGACGACGGCAAATACTATCTGAAATTTGCCCTGCAGTTCAGATTTAAATTGAAAAAATAATGCGAGTATGCAGTTTGTTTTGCGGAATCGGCGGAATAGACCTTGCCTTTACGCAAGCCGGGCATGAAATCGTATGGGCTAACGATATCGATAAATATGCCTGCATGACCTATCGGCACAATTTCCCCGAGTCGGTTTTGATCGAAGGCGATATTCGCGCGATCGATAAACACGATATCCCCGATTTCGATATACTTGCGGCAGGGTTTCCTTGTCAACCGTTTTCGGTTTGCGGAAAACAAAAAGGCTTTTCGGACGAACGAGGAAATTTGTTCTTTGAAATCGGAAAAGTCATCGATGCGAAACATCCGTCTATCGTATTTTTGGAGAACGTCGCAAATCTTACGGAACACGATCACGGTAAAACATTCAACGTTATTCATAACGAACTTGCGGGGCGCGGATATTTTATTCGCTACCTTGTTGCAGACGCTTGCGATTACGGCATCCCGCAACACAGAACGAGGACGTATATCGTTGCGTTTTTGGACAGAACCGCCTGTGAAATTTTTACGTTTCCGGAAAAAGTTCCGCTCGAAAAACGAATTACAGATATTATCGACGTAACCGTAAAAGCTGACGACAAATATTACTATTCACCCTTTTCTGCAAAGTATCAACATTTAAGTCGATATATTACCGACGAAAAGCAGTTGTATCGATTTGCGGATTACGGTGTCCAATCGGGCAAAGACGGCATATCGTTTACGCTCAAAGCGAATATGGGAACGTATTACGACCGAGTGCCGATTATAAAGGATAATTTCGGCATACGAAATATCACGCCGACGGAATGCCTTGCTTTACAAGGCTTTCCGAAAGACTTCTCTTTCCCCCTTATCGTTCCCGAGAGAGAACAATACAAGCAAGCGGGAAATACGGTGTGCATGATAATTATAAAGGAGTTGTTTGTTTGAACTGCACTGTTTAGACAAATCGAAAAAATGTTTTAATGCGGAATTACCATAGCCAATATTAAATAGACAGTTTAATAATCTTAAATTATTTTAAATAAAAACTAAAAACGAGGGAAAAATGTATACTTCAATTAAAACGATAAAGTTGGATTCCGACTTAGAAAACGAAATCAAAGAAATGCTTTGTAAAAAAACGATTATTCCAATAATTGGATCGGGGTTTTCTAAAGGGGCTATTGCCATGCGTGGAATTGTTCCTAGCGGAGATGATATGAAAAAATATATGTTGGAAGAATTATCCACATACATTCAAACTGATGACATTAAAAATAAAACATTTGCTCAAATATCTTCATATTACAATAAAATAGTTCCCAACGCAAGTAAAAAGCAATACATAATTGATTGTTTCTTAAAAGTTAGGCTACATGATGAAAGAAAAAACTTTTTAGCTGCTCCATGGCCGTATATTTATTCATTAAATATCGACGATGCGGTTGAAAACAATTCCGATTTTATCGCAATTGATCCAAATAAAGAATATGAATCCGCTATACTTGAAAATAATAGAATAGTTTTTAAGCTACATGGTAATGCATCTCAAATGAATTTTGTGAAGGACGACAGCGAGATATCTGTTTTTGATACAAAACAGTATTTAAAAAGTCTCAAAGATAACAAATGGATTTTAAATAATCTAAAAAAAGATTATTTAGATAAAAACATTATTTTTTTGGGTTGTAGCTTAAATAACGAACTTGATTTGGAGTATTTATTTAGCAACTTAAGTTTAAATCTAAACAGCCTATCAAATACAAAGAGATTTTTCG
>CAKQXZ010000133.1 GCA_934292955.1 uncultured Clostridia bacterium | reverse complement strand
AATTTAAGTGGATAAAACAATTCCATATCGGAGGATTACTAAAAATGCAATATTCTAAAGAGATTGAAAGAATGGTTTGCGTTGCAAAGGGTCCCGATCACGGTCCCGCACCTATTCCCGAAGAAGGAAAATGGGTTGCATCCAAACAGATAACCGATATTTCCGGCTTTACGCACGGCGTCGGTTGGTGTGCTCCGCAGCAAGGCGCGTGCAAACTTACCCTTAACGTTAAAAAAGGCGTTATCGAAGAAGCACTCGTCGAAACTATCGGTTGCTCGGGTATGACACACTCGGCTGCTATGGCTTCCGAAATTCTTCCCGGAAAGACCATTCTCGAAGCGCTTAACACCGATCTTGTTTGCGACGCGATCAACACCGCGATGCGCGAACTCTTCCTGCAGATCGCTTACGGCAGAACGCAGTCCGCTTTCTCGGACGACGGTCTTGTAATCGGCGCGGGTCTCGAAGATCTCGGTAAAGGTCTTCGCTCTCAGGTAGGCACGATGTACGGAACTCTTTCTAAAGGTCCCAGATACCTTGAAATGGCAGAAGGTTACGTTAAAAACATCGGTCTTGACGAAAATAACGAAATCATCGGTTATGAATTCGTTTCTCTCGGCAAGATGATGGACTTCATCACCAAAGGCATGAGCCCCAACGAAGCATACGAAAAGGCTTCTGGCAAATACGGCAGATTCGATGACGCAAAGACGGTCATCAATCCCCGTCTGAAATAATTCGGGAGGTACTTTAATTATGGCTATTACTTTTGAAGGATACGAAAGAAGAATCGATAAGATCAATAAGTGTCTCGCCGAATACGGCATTAAAGATATTGAAGAATGCAAAAAAATTACGCTTGACAAAGGCGTTGACGTTGACGCTATCGTCCGCGGCATTCAACCCATTTGTTTTGAAAACGCCGTTTGGGCTTACACCGTAGGCGCGGCGATCGCTATAAAGAAAGGTTGCACTCACGCCGCAGAAGCTGCCGAAGCTCTCGGTATCGGTCTTCAGTCTTTCTGCATTCCCGGTTCGGTTGCCGATCAAAGAAAGGTCGGTCTCGGGCACGGTAACCTCGCGGCTATGCTTCTCAGCGAACAAACCGAATGTTTCTGCTTCCTCGCAGGTCACGAATCTTTCGCCGCTGCGGAAGGCGCAATCGGTATCGCTCTTAAGGCTAACAAGGTAAGAACCAAACCCTTGCGCGTTATCCTGAACGGTCTCGGCAAAGACGCCGCGTTCATCATCAGCCGTATCAACGGTTTCACCTATGTTCAGACCAAGTACGATTACTACACCGGTGAACTTAAGATCGTTAAAGAAACACCCTACTCCACGGGCGACAGAGCGAAAGTCAGATGCTACGGTGCAGACGACGTTAACGAAGGCGTTGCTATCATGAGAATGGAAAAAGTTCAGGTTTCTATTACCGGTAACTCCACCAACCCCACCAGATTCCAGCACCCCGTTGCAGGTACCTATAAAAAATGGTGCGTAGATAACGGCATTAAATATTTCTCGGTTGCTTCGGGCGGCGGCACGGGCAGAACGCTCCACCCCGATAACATGGCGGCAGGTCCCGCTTCTTACGGATTTACCGATACTCTCGGAAGAATGCACAGCGACGCTCAGTTCGCAGGTTCGTCTTCCGTTCCCGCTCACGTTGAAATGATGGGGCTTATCGGTATGGGTAACAACCCGATGGTAGGCGCGTCCGTTGCGGTTGCGGTTGCTATCGAACAGGCTATGAATAAGTAATTTTCTACGATATACAAAAAACTCCTTTCGGTTTTGCCGTAGGGAGTTTTTTTTGCGCTTTAAGATTTGGGCGCGCGGTTTTTATATTAAAGCGTGTTATAATTAGAGCGGCTATTAAAAAGACGTTAATTAACGCACAGAATTTTCTTTTTCATTATAATATTAAAACCCCTTTCGTTTTTGAAAGGGGTTTTGGTGTATTTATGGGCCTATAGGTCGATTATCGATACATTCGCTGAAATCGCGCAGACCTTTTATCGAACCGCAGATAATATGCGATTATTTTGCGAAAACGGTTTTTACATAATCGTAAGCAGCGTCGGCAACCTGCTTGATACACTTACCAGAAGTGTTGATCATAAGGTCGTAAGTTTCGCGGTCGCCCCACTTTTTATCGCTGAAAAAGGCGTAATAGTCTGCCCTGTTACGATCGATTTCTGCCATTTTGCGTTTCATTTCTTTTTCGGAAAATTTGTTTTCGGCACCGACGCGCGACATACAGCGTTTCAACTTGCTTTCTTTATCGGCATAAACGAAAATTCTGAAAGGTTTTTCGTCGCGCAGAATATAGTCGGCGCAACGACCTACGATAACGCAATCCGACTTTTCGGAAAGTTCTTTAATAAGTTTATGCTGCTCGGAAAAAATAGCAAGACTTTGCTTGAACGCGGGATCGGGCGCGTGGAATAAACTGGTTGCAATGTGAATGGGATAAGGCGAAATAGGTCTTTTTTCGGCTACCTGACGAACGTATTCTTCCGAAAGCGACGTACGTTTTGCGATTTCGGTTATGATTTCGTTGTCGTAATAGGCAAAGCCGAGTTTTTCGGCAAGCCTTCTGCCGAGCTCCCTTCCGCCGCTGCCGAATTCACGTCCGATTGTTATAACTTTGTTCATAATCAAGCCCCTATGTTATTATATTTTATGCGTATTTAACGAACTTAAATCAGAATGCGAACTTGACGTAAATCGGGTTATGATCGGAGTACTTGAAGCCCGTATCGATAACGCCCGATTCTTTGATTTTTATGTTGGACGAAACCAAAAATCCGTCAACCGTTACGACGTACTGCTTATCGTTATAAGGCGCGTCGGCATTGCGGCATGTAGGAACTTTATCTTCGTTATCGAGTTTTTCGTCGGGAATAAGAAGGCTCATGCCCGTGCCTTCGAGCAAGGATTTATCGAACGGCTGAGCCCAAGTATAGTTACTGCCGTCAACCCCGAAAATTTCTGCCGAATTGCCGTACAGATCTTTATTGAAATCGCCCGCGCAGACGACGTAATTGCCTTTGTCGGTTTCTGCCTTGCAGATATCGAGCAACTGCTTTAACTGCTTTGTGGCTATCGACCCGTCGGACGAATAAGCCGTGAGATGCATGTTTATAAGCACGAAAGTTTTGCCGTTGGAAAGCGACATTCTGTTGACAGACAAGCATCTGTCGAGATCGACGTACTTTTCGAAACCGCCTTCGACGGGAAGTTCCACTCGGTTAGCCTGCTCTATTTTATATTTGCTTAAAGTAGCGAGCCCGCTCTTGTTTGCGCCGTGCGCCGACGTGAACGGATAAATAAGATATGGCGAATCATAGTTCTGGGCATACGTTGACCAGTAGCCCGAAAAACCGTTTTTAAGCGTGTTATACTCGTTTACCTTGTAACTTCTTGTGGAATCGAAGTCTACTTCCTGAAAACACATTAGCCCGAAAGTCGCCGAAACGCCGTATTTTTCGCCGTTTTCAAGTACGGTGGAAACAACGCCGTCGAGATTATCTTTTACTGCCTTTTCGGAAAAAGCGCGACCGTATTTGCCGCCGTCCATAAAGAAAGAGTAATCGTCGCTGTATGCGCCGAAACCGATATTCCACGATACGAGCGAGAAGTTGTTGCCCGAAAGCATTCCGCTTTGCGACGTACCCGGTTCGGGTTCGAGAGTCTGGTCGCCTATACGACGATATGAAGCCATATAGTACCCCGCATAGCCGCCGACAGCCGTCAGCAATACAAGCACGACGCACAATAATACTTTAAGAAAAATTTTGAGTTTGGAATTCATGTTTTCAGCCTTTACCCGAAACAACGCCGTTAGTCCTGCGTTATAACGGATATGTATTTCTTATATGCCGTATTTTACCACAAACGCGTGTAAATGTAAACAAGTTTTTAATAATTCGTTTCTTTATAAAACTATTAACAGATAAAAAC
>CAKQXZ010000132.1 GCA_934292955.1 uncultured Clostridia bacterium | reverse complement strand
GTCTTTTACAAGCGCATAATAATCGCCGCTGCCGAGTTTTTCATTCTTTTCGTCGTAACGATAACTGTTGTTAAAATCCCAAAGATTGCTTTCGTTGAAATCTTCGCTCTTTTCAAGGTAATCCGAAAGATTAAGAAGCAGACGATCGCGGCAGAAGTCGGTCATTACATAGGGCTGAATGTAAAACACGTCGGGCATGCAGTTAGCACCCGCATATGTTTTAAGGCTTTGATAATAATCGCTTGTGGAAGGTTGAACTTCGACAGTCCAGTTAGGATAGATATTGTGAAATTCATCCGCTATTTCTTGGCACATCGCCTGTTCCGACCAGACGTAGAAAGTAATTTCCGCTTTCTGGTTGGGATCTGCGTCTTTGATAACGTCTTTGTTGCCGCTACCGCCGCAACCGACGGCAAACAACATTGTCACCGCCGAAAGAAATGCTAATACTCTTTTCTTCATAATTTTTCTCCCGATAATTTATTTTCGAACGAATTGATATAATCCGTTATTTCGTTTTTACTTGCTTTTTCTATAAGATATCTGTGCTTGCCCTTCCCTTCTTCGAAAGTGAGCCTGCCGTCTTTATCGACCGTTACTTTACCTTCGGGCGAAAACTTGTATAGACCGCCGCATAAACCGTATTCGGAATAAAGCACGGTTATAGGATCCCAACTTGAACGCTTTTTGACGCCGAACAATTCAAACGCGCGTTTAATCGGCGAATCGACTTTGCTTGTTGCCGTGCGATAGAAAGATTCTACCCCGATACCGAGTTCAAACTCTATAAAAGTAATCGGCACGGACGAATTTTCTGTAACAAACGCGGCATCTTCGATATCGCATTTTATATTGAATTCTATATCATACTTAGTTTCGCCGAACCAATATACTTTATCGCCGAATATGCCGCCCATTATAGCAAATTCCGAAACGGACGAAGCAACGAGCTCCATACCGCAAAGCGGAGAAAATTCGTCGGGTTCGCTTCTTAAAAGCGCGGCGATATTGTTGAGCGGTCCGATGCAGATGATTTTTACGTTTTTGTTTTTTGCAAGAAGTTTTCTTAAAAGTTTTACGCTCGATATATTATTTTTCGGCGTAGCGCGATAAGAAAAACCCTTTACGGACTTCTGAACGAATTCGTCTGACAGTCTGCCGACTTCGGGAACTTTAGCATCGGATACGGCAATTTCGGTATCGAACCCGCCGTAAAAACGCACGACTGAATCGATATATTCGTATAAGTCAGCGTTATCCGACGTGTGCGTTACGCCGAGAAGTTCGGCTTGCCCCGTTTTATGCATCCATGCAGCCAAAGCAACGGCGGGAACGTCGTCGCAATCGGAACCCATGTCGGTATCTATGATTAGTTTTTGCAATTCCATGATATTATATCTCGTACGTTTTATAGTGGATTCGGCTTATGTCTGCGCATTCCGTTTTTGTATTTTTGAAAAACTCTTGTGCGGTTGCGTTATGCATGCGCCTTTTTTACGATACTATTTAACAACATTCTTTTTTATGATTGTCACGAATGCGATATTGTTTTTTTATGTTTTTGATTATCGTTTATGCGTAAATTCAAAAAAAAGAAGCAAACGCGTTTAACCCGCACAGCCCAGACGGCTTTGCTTATGGTTTTGTTTACTTCTTTATTTTTTAGGTTTGTTGCGGCGAAATGTGATAATATGATTGAGCATTTACCCGCCGCTATATTTTTTCATTAGCTATTTGACGCTATGGCTTTAGTTATATGACGCTATGACTTGACGATTTTTGCACTACTGTTTGATTTTGCCCGCCGTAAGAACGCCGTTTTCGATTTCGGTATTGCTTATATGCCTGTATGTTTGCGGAGAAACGCCTGTCTTTTCCTTAAAAAATTGAGAAAAGCGAGATTCGCTGTTAAAACCGCATTTTTTACTGATATTTGCAAGAGCGTTATCGCCTTCCCTTAGCATTTGCTTGGCTTTAAGTAACCGCACATTCGAAAGATAGGTGTACATGGGAATGCCTTCTTTCTGGCGGAAAAGAAAGCCTAAATGGCTGAGCGAATAACCGATGCGTTCGGCAAGAATGGGAAAATTTATTTTGTATGAATAGTTAAGGTCGATATACTTTTTTACATAATCGACCGTGGTATCGGAAAATTTGTTTTCTTTAGCCGTCTGCGTAACTTTGTTTATAAGATATGCTACGAGAATGACGGCGTTTTCGATATTACGCTCTTTGCCGCCGAGAGACGAGTTACTTTCTATTTCGATAATACTTTTTCTGAGTTCCGCAAGGTCGTTTACGTTCTTTTCGTTTTCGGCGATAACGCCCGTAGGCAGAGCGAATTCGGTATTGAACGCAATGCAGATACACTCGCTCGGTTCGGTAACGTATTCTTCGTGCATTTCGAAAGGTTTTACCAAAAACAGCGTGCCGGCACGATATTCGTAAACGCCGCTTTCGCATGCGGTTTTTCCCCTGCCTTTTACATAGTAAATAAGTTCGTAGCAGTTATGTTTGTGCGGAACAATTACGTCCTGCACGACATGAGAGAATTTATTGACGTGTATAAACGCGTTTTTAACGTTATACGCCAAAGACGAATCTTTTTGCAAAAGCCCGTTGAGCGTTTCCCTTGCCCACAAAACGTAATCGATGAGCGTATAGGCAGGATATTCGGCAATCAGCGCGATTACGGCGTTTATATCGAAATAATTGCTTTCGCCGCTTTTGAAACTCTGCCTGTTGCCGTCGTTAAAATAATATCTGTGCGAATTGTTTACGTCGGGTTTGCCGTTTGAAAAAACTTTATCGAAAGACCGATGCAGGTCGTCTCCTTCCGTATTCAACAACTTTTTAAGCGAGTTGAAGTTTATCCATATTTCATCGTCGTAATAAAGACAGACGTATACTTCGTCGTTCAGAATATAATGATAAAATCCCGTCGGTTCGGAAATGATTTTCCGATCGATAATACTCATTCGTTTCTCCCTTAAAAAGCAGCTTTACCGCGCCACTTAAACACTATTTTTTTCAGCTGTTATATGACTGCACTTCTTCAAAGGTCGGAATTGACGGCTGAGCGCCTTTTTTAGTACATGCTATACTTGCCGCTTTACTGCCGAAAACCGCGCTTTCGTCAAGAGCGTTCCCTTTGGAAAGCATAGCAACCAAACCGCCGCACAACGTATCGCCCGCAGAAGTGGTATCGACGACCTTAACCTTCATGCAGTCAAAATGCCGGCGCCCGCCTTTATCTATTATATCGAAACCTTTGCCGCCGAGAGTAACAAGAATGGTTTCGACTTTGGTAAGCAGATAATCTACTCCGCCGAAGATTTCGAGTTCGGTTTCGTTAGGCGTTATAAGGTTGCAGTAACCGAGATAAGGTTCGATCGCTTTATCTGCGGGAGCGGGATTAAGAACAACGTACAGACCTTTTTCTTTGGCTTTTTTTATGCCGTAACCGATAATATCGATGGGGTTTTCGAGTTGGGTAAGATAGATATCGCCTGCGTTTGCCTGCTCGAGAACTTTATCGATATCGCTTTCGGAAAGGCAGAAGTTTGCGCCTTTATCGAGAATTATTCTGTTATCGCCTTTTTCGACTATAATGACCGCAGTGCCTGTGGGAACGCCGTTAACAGTTCTGATGTGAGAAACGTCCGCGCCGTCGCTTTTAAGACTTTCGAGCGCGCTTTTTCCGAACTCGTCGTCGCCGACACACCCGCACATTACGACCTTACCGCCGAGACGCGTCGCCGCGACAGCCTGATTCGCCCCCTTCCCGCCGTGCGCGGTAAAAAAACCGCTGCCCGTCAGCGTTTCGCCGGCTTTAGGCATATAGGGCGTTTCGATTACGAGATCTGTGTTTATACTTCCGACAATGAAAATTTTCTTCATACTTTTCCTTATTTTAGTTTTTTGATTTTTTCGGGCATACCGCCGTTTATGCGCGATCTTTCGGACGCAAAGC
>CAKQXZ010000131.1 GCA_934292955.1 uncultured Clostridia bacterium | reverse complement strand
GTATGTAAGCCAGCCAATTTTTATACGAAGATAAGCCAGCATATTCTGCGGTACGGGGGTATAATTTCCGAGAACATCGAACTCCCCGACCGACTCATACGAAAGATCTTCATACGAATAGTAATCGTACAATCCTAAGTTATGCGCCATTTCATGGCAAAGCAGCCCCACGTCATATAATTCGCGGTCGGTTTCAGATAATGCGGAACAGTAATCACCCGCTTTCCTTTTGCATATTTCGCCGGCGGACATAAAATTGTATCTCGAAACCAGAAAATTTCCGAACTTTGCGTCACCGAGTTCATTTACCGCCGTCTCCTGCTCAGACGTATAATAATAATTTTTCAGAAGGTTTTGCGGAAAAGTATGAGCAACGCCCATATGCGACCATAAAACTTCGCCCCAGCCGTCTGCATTTACGTCGTTCTTGCCCGAATCTGTTATAAACACAACGCTGTCCATAACTCCGTCGCCGTTATAATCGCCGTTATAGTCCGAAGCGACGCATTTGTTTAATATCTCACGGATAAGAGCCTGTTCGCGATAGTATCCGTCAATACTTTCTTTCGCGTCTTTAGAAGCGGGGTCAACGCAATTACCGTCCGAGTCGTAAAATCGATTATCATATCCGCGATCATTGCCCGTTAAAACATACTCGTTGTTTTTCCACTGATATTTCGGCTTATAATATTCTACGTCGTATTTCAGTTTTATGCTTTCCTTTTTTCCGAAAAAGGTTGTATCGACGGTAAAAGTTCCTTTACTCTGCTTGGAAAAATAGTTTTTCACACTAAGAGTCGACGAGTTATACATTTTGTCCATTTTATCAAAAAACTCTTCGTCAAACTCAAAAAACTTATTTCCGTCCGACTCCATAACGTTTCCGACGTTATCTGATTGAGCAAACGATACGTAAACAACCGTGTTGTAAAGACGACCTTTACCTGTATACTCGTTTGCGCTTACAACGGAGTTTTTCCCATAAAACATATATGCAGGCGAAAAAAAAGTTAACATAACAATCGCCGCCGATAGAAATAGAATTGACTTTTTCATATTTCTATTGTATCATACTTTATTGAAAAAGGCATGCAAATCGCCATATTTCGTTGTAAATATTAAAAAAATACTATTAAAGCAGGTCAAATTATGGATTTATCGGTTTTTTACGGAAAAACATGTAAAAAAACAGAACTCAGGGCTGAAAAACTGTATAAAACTTTTATTGAAAAGTACGGTTATGCGCCCAAATATCTCTTTTCGTCGCCGGGGCGTGCAGAAATACTCGGTAACCACACCGATCACACTCACGGCAAAGTTATGGTTGCAGCCATCAACTGCGACGTTTTGTGTTGCGTTTCGCCGACAGCCGACAATAAGGTAATCATCGATTCCGAAGGATTCAAACCTATCGTAGTCGATCTTAACGACACCGAAGTCGACGCAGCGCTTTACGGCACGTCGCTTGCGCTCGTAAAAGGCGTAGCGGCAAAACTTAAAGCGCTCGGTTATAAAATCGGCGGGTTTACCGCATGTGCTACGTCCGATATTTTCCGCGGCGCAGGCGTTTCGTCTTCGGCTGCGTTTGAAGTTCTCGTTTCCGAAATATTCAACAAACTTTACCTTTCCGAAAAACTGACTGCAATCGATAAAGCGATTATTTCACAGTACTCCGAAAACGTCTATTTTGGTAAACCCTGCGGATTACTCGATCAGAGCGGAATAGCAATCGGTTCGCTCAGCAAGCTCGATTTCCTTAATCCTGAAAAGCCCGAAACCGTTAAACTTGCCCCACCCGACGGATACACGATAGTTCTTACAAACACCGGCGGCGATCATGCAAAACTTACCGAACACTATGCGGCAATCCGTCAGGAAATGGAAAGCGTTGCGGCATTCTTCGGTAAAAACGTTCTGCGCGAAGTAAACTATAACGAATTCCTTGACTCAATGCCTCAACTAAAAAATAATTTCTCATCCAGAGCGATACTCCGCGCTTCCCACTTCTTTGCCGAAAACGATCGCGTTGACGTTGCGGAAAAAGCTCTTAAAGAAAATAATACTCAGGCATTTTTAGGCGCGGTTTCCGCGTCGGGCGAAAGCAGTCTGTCGGTTCTGCAAAACTGCTACGTTCCCGGCTCGGTCGATCAGCCTGTCGTCCTTGCGGTCGAATACAGTAAAATGCTTATATCCGACGGAGCATTCCGTGTTCACGGCGGCGGCTTTGCCGGTTCCGTTCTCGGCATTCTCCCCGATTCCGAAGCCGAAAAATACGTTCATTCCATGAAGAAAGTTTTCGGTGAAGAGAACGTCTTTACCGCGGCTGTAAGACCTACAGGCACCTGCGGCATCGAATTATAATTGACTTAATATAAATTCCACATAAAAAACACGTCATTTCAAATTTACGAATGACGTGTTTTTTATGTATCGATTATATATCAATTTTATGTATCGATTATATATCAATTTAATTAAGCTGCCATTAAAGTTTCAGCGGGTTCTTCTGTTCCCGGATTTTCTTCAGGAAAGTCTATTATATCTGAAAGTTTTATGGAAGCAAGGGCGTTGTCTATAGCAGTATTTTCTTGTCCGTTAAGATAATCTGCAATTTCTCCGACCGTAAAATCGGCAAAAGCGTTCAACGGCGAATCTTCGGCGCAAAGCATTCCACAGAAGAATCTTTCGTCTACTTCGCTTACCTTCATTCCGAGAAACTCTTCCGAAACTTTTATTTCGGAAACGGTACCGTCGAATATTAAAGTCAACGCGTCGGAAATAATATCAGAAAACGGAGCTTCAAGTCCATGATTTACCGCTATTTTTACAATGAATTCAAATAAATCGTCTATATCCATAGTTGCTACAACCGTAAGAACGGAAGCCATATCCGCGTCGCCGAAAAGCAATCCGAGGGCATTAAGATCGGCTTCTGCATCGGTAAGACCAAGCAGTCGGCAAATTTCGTTAAGGTCGGAAATTACAACGTTAATCTTTACAGTGTTATCCAACGCAACAGTCGAAAGAGTACCGTCAAGTAAATCGGTGCCGAGCTTGACAAACTTACCTATCAGTTCTTCCTGTTCGGGCGCAGCCGCTACCAATACGGAACCAAGCGCCGAAACGGCATCGTCAACCTTAATTGTTTTTATGGTTGCCGACAATTGAGCTACAGTAGTTTCCTTAAACAGATTTTCGATAACCGTAGTTGCCGCATCTAAAACCGTTTTTGTTTTATCGTCGGGCTGCTCTGTCGAACCCAAAGCCGCTTTAATGAAATCAAAGGCTGCCTTTGTAAGTTCCGTCACTTTAAGTTCGGTATTAACGACAGGCGCGCTTACAGTACCCGATACAAGCGAATTTATAAGATTGCATGCCGTATTAACAGTATTTTCATCTGCTCCGTCGGCAATGATTATCTGCGCCACTTCGTTGATAACCGCAGAAATTTGGGTATCGGCGTATTCGGTATTTATTATCGGTTCAGTAACGGTTCCGCCGAATATTTTTTCTGCAAGTGCAAAAAATTTATTTATAGTTTCGGTTTTCTGAGGGTACAGTCCGACTAAATAGTTGTTGAGTTTCTCAAGTAAATCGGCTATATTTGCCTGCATACCCTGTTCGATAAGATCGGCGAGAGTAAGTTCGCCGTAGTTTTGCGAAAGCGACTTACATGTGTCGACAACGGCTTTATATCCCGTCGTTTCGACTACTGCAGGATCTTTTGTCGAAACAGCGTCAAGAACCGCCTGTATATTTGCAACGAGTTGGTTTACAGTTAATTCGAGGTTCACTTCGGGAGCACCAACGGAACCCTTAAATAGACTGTTTACAAGAGCAACCGTTGCTTCGGTAATTCCTTTATCCGCACCGGCAACTAACGCTACGTCCTTTATAAGTCCCGAAACGCTTTCTACGGTAAGATCGTTATTGATAACGGGCTGAGAAATCGTTCCGCCTATCTGTTGTTTGAGAATCGCTACAACCGAATCGACTTTTTCGTTTCTATAATAAATGTTTACTATCGCCGAAATATCGTCAATAAGCGTTTCGACGGGAAGATCTGCATTTA
>CAKQXZ010000130.1 GCA_934292955.1 uncultured Clostridia bacterium | reverse complement strand
GTCCGCATCCGTCAAATCATCGCGTTGCCGCTCGATTTGCCACCTTCTCCAAAGGGCGAAGGCTTAAAGGGTTGGCGTGATTATTGGAAAGTGCGGCTAACGCCTGGATCCTTCGGCTACGCTCAGGATGACCTAAGGGTAGGGCGTTGGAGTCGTGCGGAAGGTGGCGAATTATTGAAATGTGCGGCGCTTGTGCGCTCGGATGTTTCGACTGCGCTACGCTTCGCTCAACATGACGAGTGGGGCATTGGGAGCGTGCGGGAAGGTGGCGAATTATTGAAATGTGCGGTGCTTGCGCGCCCGGATGTTTCGACTGCGCTACGTTTCGCTCAACATGACGAGTAGGGCGTTGGAGTCGTGCGACTAACGCCCGGATCCTTTGTGAGTCGAGCAAGCGGGCGCGGCTTAGAATGACTGATATACGAAAAAATGACGAAGTATTACTTCAGTCCGGATTTCCGGACTGCGCCTGAATAAGAACCAACAAGGATAACGGACGGATACGGCTGGAAAAAAGCAATTTTCGAAAAGATATTGCGTTTTTTGAACATTTGTGTTAAAATTAACGCATAGAAGAAGTTATATAAGGCTGAAAAGACGAAAAACGGGTATTTTATAAGGAGAAATTTATGGAAAAGGGAAAATTCTTTGAAGTTGCGGTGAACGAATCCAACCCGAATTACGAAAAAGCGATTGCGAGAGAAAACAATCTGAGCGTTTCGGAGTTTGAAATCCGTTCGCCTTTTGCCCGCGATTATACGAGAATTCTTCACTCGTCGGCGTATCGCAGATTAAAGCACAAAACGCAGGTGTTTTATAATATAGAAAACGATCACGTCTGCACGAGAATGGAGCATGTTCTGCACGTCGAATCGGTCTGCTATACTATCGCAAAATATCTGGGGCTTAACGAAGAACTGACCAAAGCCATTGCTATGGGGCATGATCTGGGGCACGCTCCGTTCGGGCATCACGGTGAAAAGGTGATAGATAAATTGTATAACGAACGGCTGGGCGAATCTTTCTGGCATGAAAAAAACGGGCTGTATCTTGTGGATAACATAGAACTTTTACCCGACAGAAACAACAAAATGCGCAATCTCAGCCTGACTTACGCCGTTCGCGACGGAATAATTTCGCATTGCGGCGAAAAAGATATCAACTGCATAAAACCGCGCGACGAGTATATCGATCTTGAAGATTTTACACTTCCCGGGCAGTATAATCCCGCAACGTATGAAGGATGCGTGGTTAAAATTTCGGATAAAATCGCATACGTCGGGCGCGATATCGAAGACGCTATAAGCCTTGGCTTTTTAACGCTGGACAATCTTAAGGAACTGAAGAAGATTGTCAAACTCGAAGACGGTTCGGCGGTTAACACGAGCGGCATTATCAGTAACATGATAAGAGATATATGCATTTGCAGTTCGCCCGAAAAGGGAATATGTTTGTCTGACGAAACGTCTGAAATTCTGAACAAGATAAAGGCGTTTAACTATAAATATATTTACGGCAACGAGCGTTTTGACGCGTTCAAAAAATATGCGGCGCTTATAATAAACGAACTGTTCGAAGTGCTTTATTCGTGCTACGACGGCGGCGACGTGGAAAGCGGTTTTGCCAAAAAGAGCGTGATTTATCCTCAGCTCGTGAAAGAATTCAAAGACTATCTTAAAAAATACAGCGCGAAGGCACATTTCTTATCGGACGGAGAAAAAACTTACGAAAAATACGTCAACAAAAAGATTTATAAAGATCTTAAAGACGAAAAAGTTTTCGTCCGTGCGATACTCGATTATATCGCCGGTATGACCGACCGTTATGCCGTCGACAGTTTTAACAGCCTGACTACTTATTGATTATATAAAAAAATAAAAACCCGTCTATATGCCGATAATCGACTTATAGACGGGTTTTTGTTTGGTTTTAACAGGGTTTGTTATTCGAAATGCGATTCTATAAAGCGTGCGTCTATTATCAGAACATAAAACACTCTTCCGTAGTTTGCGCTGTCAACAATTCTTCCGTGATCGTAAATCAGTTTATATTCGCCGCTTTTCGTGGCAAGGCGATACTGGACGTAATCGTTCGCGCCGTCGCTTTGGGAATTTATTTGCCGCCAAATGCTTTTTTCGACTTTTTCCCGTTCATCGGGGTGAACAAGGTTTGAAAACTTTCTGTTGCAGAAATTCATGAAATCTTCTAAGTCGCTGCAGCCTGTGAGTTTTATCATCTCATGGTTGGCAAACAGCATTGTGTCGTCGTTCAGATCTGCGCGGTAGATTAAAAATGCACTAGGCAGATTTTCGGAAATGTCTTTTAATACAAAGCCGAGTTCGAAACGTCTTCGTTTAAGAAAACTGTCGTCGTACGCTACGCAACAATGTCTGCCGCGGAGTTTTGCTTCGTATAAGGCAATATCGGCGTGTCCCATAAGTTCGGAAAGATTTTTTGCTTGCTCGGGATATTCGGCATATCCGATTGAAATCGTGAACGTTTGCTTTATTCCGTCGTTCCAGAAGACGCGCTCGGCAGACGTGAAGTCTTTGAGTTTTTCGGCAACCGAATCGTTGGTTGCGTTTTGTAAAACAATATTGAATTCGTCGCCGCCGCTGCGTGCTATTATGGTTTCGGACGGAAATGCTTCTTTAAGTTCTTCTGCCAGACGTTTAAGAGCGGCATCGCCTACGGCGTGACCGTATAAATCGTTGATTATTTTGAAATTATCGATATCGAGTACTGCGCCTACGCATGGTTTTTCGGGATGTTTTTTCAAATACTCTTCTACAGCTTTGGTTTCTCCCGCCCGGTTCAAAAGGACGGTAAGCGGATCGAACGTAGCAAGAGTTTTGTATTTGCGGCTTTTTTGTTGAAGTATTAAAACAAGCAGTACGGTAAGCGAAATAAGTATTATAAGTATACTGCCCGTGATGACGACGATCGGCGTATTGTTGCCATGGTTCCAGCCGTTTTTTGGGGTGACTTTAAGCGTCCATTTGTTATATCCGAAAACGAATGAATAGGTTTCGGGCGAGTTTAATTGGGATTTTGTAGAAATGACGAGTTTGTCGTCGCCTTTCGTTATTTCCGATCTTACCGTGAGGATGTAATCGTATCCGAAGCCCGACAATGAAGTTATTGTATCTTCGAAAATTTGGGGAACTTTTATAATCGCTATCGTGAAACCCCAAAAAGATTCGGTTTTTGCTGTCGCGCTTTCGTCCGAAATAAAAACGGGATTTCTTACGGCTATGCCGAGTCCGCCTTGTTTGAGTGAAAACGGACCTTGAATAACCGTTTCTTTATGATCTCTTGCGTATCTTGAAATTTCACCGCGTTCGGGGTCGTTGAACAGATCGATTTTTCCCGCTTCGTTTCCTGCGGAAGGATAAATCCGGTCTACCACTCCGTCGGGCGCAAGCTGAACGCATTGAATATCTTCGGTTATAAGATTATTCGCAACTACTTCGAAATTGTTGAAATTGCCTTTTTCGCTGACGATTATTTGTTCCATTGCGAAAGTTATATCGGCGGCTTTTTCAAGTTTCATCAACATTTGCTGCGAATATGTCATGGCGTTTAATTTTGTTCTCTGATGAATATTGCTATCATGCTCTGAATTTATAAGGTGTGCGATAGGGCTTAAAATCGCTATGCCGATAGCAATAATCAGCAATGGCAACCAATATAATAGTTTTTCTTTCGAGCCTTTCACTGTTTGTACTCCGGATATAGGTGATATTTATTTCGTCGAGTATGATTTATTTTACTACTTGGATTGCAAAAAATCAAATGAAATTGTTAATAATAAATAAAAAAAATATATATGCGGATAATCGACTTATAGGCGGTTTTTTGTTTGGGGTTTGGGGTTATTATTGAAAAGTGCGGCTTCGCCTGGATCCTTCGTGAGTATGGCAAGGGGCGCGTCTCAGGATGACGGGGAAGATAGTTTTTGCCGCGGAAAAATTTGCTGTGCGGAAGGATTGGCTTTTTTAGTCCGCATCCGTCAAATCATCGCGTTGCCGCTCGATTTGCCACCTTCTCCAAAGGGCGAAGGCTTAAAGGGTTG
>CAKQXZ010000129.1 GCA_934292955.1 uncultured Clostridia bacterium | reverse complement strand
CATCGAGCGAGAATTTGCAAAAATATGCAAAAAAGACGGCTTTAAGGCTTGATGGGGTTCGAATCTCGCTCGGCTAAGCGAACCGTCATACGAAATAAAAGAAGAAGTCGCACAAGATTATACTTTATACGAAAAAATCGTTTCAAGTCTAAATTTGACTGAAAATATGCGTATCGCTTTGGAATGCCGCCAAAACGGCTTAAGCTATCCCGAAATCGGCAGAGTTTTATCTCGTGCGCAAGCTACGGTGTATGAATACTTTATCAAAATGCATCAAAGATATACAACAATTTACTAAAATTTTTTTTCTTATAGAAGCGCAATTTGTTGATATTTTGCGGATATTGTTATTCAATCATACTGTTTTTGAATGCGTGGACGAAGATAGGTATTACAAAGCCGATACCCGATCCGAAAATTACTTAAATACCAGCGTTTCGGGAATGATTAAATGTCTGTTAAGGAAATCCGGGTTAGAGGTTTTTTCGAATATAATCTGAAATGCCTTCTGCCCGATAAGCAGGGCGTTTTGTTTTATGTATTTTACTTTAAACTGCAACAAATCGGACAAATCGCCGAATTCGTCGTCGAAAATGATTATATCGTCGGTCGATAGGTGTTTATATGTGTTCTTGATTACTCTCAGCGCCGTAATTCCGATTTCGAAGTTGAACGAAACGACGGCGTCTATTTTAGGGTTCTTATATAAAAAATTGTGTATTAAAATCTCAGCTTTTTCGTCATAATGCCCGATGTTGTTGAGAATAATATTTTTATCCATTGGGATATTGTTTTCGCTGAGAGCCTCTCTGTAGCCTCTGTATCTTTCCATAAGACAATACGCCGAATCGAACGGCGGGGAAACTATCGCGATATTCTTTTTTCCGTGCTGAATAAAATATTTGACGGCTTTATATGCCGTCTTTTTGTTGTCCGACGTTATAGAACTCATTTCTACGCCGTTTAACAAATTATCGATCGCCACCAGCGGATAGTTTTTGAGAGAAAGTTTAATAATTTCTTTGTTATAAGTTTCTTTGTTGACAGGGAATATGATCAGCCCTTGACAGTAGGTGAGAAACCGCCTTATCAGATTTGTTTCGTGTTCCTGATCGTAGTTCGAAATCGCGATGATAACGTTCCATTCGTTTTTCGTTGCGTTTTCCTGTATTCCGTCGAGAATTCCTGTCATATAATTGCTCTTTAAATCAGGTAAAATCACTGCCACCGTTTTTTGCGGTTTGAGAGGGCTCGGCGGGGACGAATCATTTTCCGGCAAATATGCGGAAAGCAACGACTTCTGGTTTTCGTCGAGAGTCTTTTTAATTGTGGTTCCCGATCCTTTTCTGCGTATGAGAAATCCTTCTTCGGTCAGATCGTAAATCGCGCGTCTTGCCGTTGTCCTCGAAACATTGAATTGGGAACATAACGCCGGTTCTGACGGAAAAGAATAATTGTCTTCATGAAAGGATTCCGCAATGAATCGGAGCAGATATTCCTTTACCTGATTATAAAGAGGCGTTCTTGTTGTCTTTGCCATGTTTTGTTCTCCCGTATGGATTTGTTATTGAGGGGTAAGTTGTATTAAGTATAACATTTGCAATCTTTAAATGCAAGTGTTAAAGGAGAAAAACCCCCAAAAACAGGCACATAGTTGTATCTTTAAATACAGCATTATGGATGTTATGCAAAATTCTGTATTGACAATGGGATTTTTTTCGTGTACAATGAAGAAAAATTCAGGAGGAAATTTTGAGTGAAAAAAATTGTATGTTTTCTTATCACGATGATTTTTGCTTTCCAGGCAACGATTATGTTTACGGGATGCAAAAAGAAGAATGACGAGATAGTAATTTACGTTGACGGAGGCGGTGCGAACGGTAACTTTAACACCACGGCGTCAATGGAAAAGACGGAAGAAAATCCGTATCCTTACAACACGTTGGAAGTTCTTGCAGGCGAATATATGGCAAGCCACTCTAATGTGAAGATTATAATCAACAAAAGTTCGCTGAACAGCGACAGAGAAACGATCGTTTCTCTTCTCACGGCGGAAGAGGCTCCTCATTTGCTGTATCAGATATCTCCCGACCTTGTTTCCGACGCGAGAAACGGTTGGATCGTCGACGTAACGGATTATTTAAGTCAGCCCAACCCTTATTGCGCGGCGGGTACGCCCGGTAGCGAAAAATGGTCGGATATATATAATACGAAAGAGTTGCTTGCGACGAGAGCGCCTAACGGCAGATATTACGCGATCGACCTCGAAAAAATTCCGATAGGCATTTTATACAACAAAGATATGTTCAAAGCGGCGGGGCTTGTCAACGAAAACGGCGAAATAGTCGTTCCCGATTCCTTCGGCGATTTGCTTGCGGCGCAGAAAACAATTTATGAAAAAATCAATAAAACCCCATATTTCCCGATTTACACGTGGTACGATATCGTACTCGAAGTGTCGTTGTTTGCGGATTTGTTTCCGACTTACGACGTAATCGAGCAGGACGGATTCATAAGCGTGGAAGAAATAGTTAAAGCTTATAACGAAGGAACGTGGGGAATAAGCAGCACGCCTAAGACGGACGCCGAAAAGCGTTATCGCGAGTATTTCAAACTCATGAAGCAGAAAACTCAGTATTATCCGAACGCCTGGTCTTCTTACGACGCGTTGGAAGAGTTTTTGAAAGGCAACGTGGCGATGATTGAGGCGACGGGCGGATATATGGCCCAGGCGGCAAACGATTCCAAGAAGAATTTTGAAGTCGGCGTGTTCGGGTTCCCGACACTCACCGACAAAGATTCCGTTTACGGAGGCAAGGGCGTATACAGGGGCACTGCAGGGCTTTGCACAGGCTGGTTCGTAACAAATTCAGCCGTTAAAGACGGACAGGAGACCGTTGACGCCTGTGTTGACTTTCTGCGTTTTTTAACCGCGCCTCAGAATAATAACAGATTGATTAACGACCTCGGACTCGGTTTGCCCATTTCTTCCGAAGCAAAAATCAACGAGCTGTTCCAGCCTCTCGTAGACATTTATAAGAAAGACTGTAACGACCCGAACAGATACGACTGGAACACTTATTGTACCTGGTCGCACTTCAACAAGGTTTATTACGACTCGTTCCTTACCACCGTTCAGGCTTATCAACTCGGCAAGTATGATATCGACGAGGCCCTCAATATGATGGCGGCTTCGACGTCTACAGCAATTGCAAAGACCATGAAAGACAACGGATGGACTAAAGATACATGGAAAAAGTAAAAGAGAGCGAAATTGCGGAGCAGAAATCTCCGATAAATAAAAGAAAAAAGTTAAAAGGCTACGCGGGATTGCTCTGGATATTGCCCGGTTTTGTTTTGCTTTTAATATTCAGTTATTATCCCGCGGTGTCATCCTTCTTTTATTCGATGACGGACTGGAACGCGAAACTTTACAGCTTCATATGGTTCGATAACTTTAAAGAGTTGTTCAGAGATACCATATTTCTTAAATCGATAGGCACGGCGCTGCTCTTAACCTGTACGGGTATAGTAATCGGCAATGTTGCGACGATACTCCTTGCGGAATTATTGTTCAATCTCAGAAGTCCGAGGCTCGGCGGTGTGTACAGATTCCTGTTCGTACTTCCTTGCCTCGTCCCCGGTATTGTTACAATGCTTTTATGGAACAAAATAATATTTGCGGTTAACGAAACAGGGCTTGCTAATGTGATATTGCTTAAATTACATATTATTTCAGAACCGTTGACGTGGTATGCCGGTGAGAAGACCGTACTTATAAGTTTGATTCTTACAAATTTCCCATGGGTTGCGGGTACGTCGTTTCTTATTTACCTTGCAGGGTTGCAGAATATACCTCACGAAGTAATCGAGGCTGCTACGCTTGACGGAATAACTCTTCCGAAAAGAATATTGTATATAGATATGCCTTTCATTCTCGGACAGATCAGATATTTCCTGATTCTCGGTTTTATCGGCGGATTGCAGAACTACAACATGCAGTTGCTCTTCACGAAAGGCGGACCGTTTTACGCGAGTATGGTGCCGGGATATTACATTTACTGGCAGGCGTTCAAC
>CAKQXZ010000128.1 GCA_934292955.1 uncultured Clostridia bacterium | reverse complement strand
CACGTTGGTGACTTTGCGCGCGGTAGTGGCGGTAGTAAAATCTTTGCAGGTTTCGGGCGGCAACAACTCTTTCGTAAGGCAAGAAAGGGGAATATAGCCCACGCCTTGCTCGCATTGAACGTAAGCGAACTTTATGCCGCGCAGAGTGCATTCTTTCAAGACTTTGGTTTTTGTTCCTTTAGTTGCCGAAAAGGCGACAAAGTACGGAGAATCGCTTTCGTTATCATAATTTTGCGCAAGGGATTTATCCGCCGTCGTGTAGGGAAGTTTGTAAACTTTGGAGTCGCTTGCAAAAACCAACTCTTCGTTTTGCGGGCGCATAAGATCGATTTTTATCGGGGAATAATCGCTTGCAAGCACAAGCGCGGTGCATTTTCCTACGATAAGGTAATATTCGTTTGCTCCGTCCTTAATCGTTTCCGCTATAAGATACTGCGAGCTGTCGCCGCTTGTCATCTGAAACATTCCGCCGAACACGAAATAGCCTTCTTTTACGGAGCTGTCGATTACGACGTTGTAAAGTTGATCGTTATCGTTTACGGTAATGTATTGCGGAGCATCGTTAGGTTGGATTGCAAAATTTTCGGGTAGATTAATTTTTGTAAAGCTGATTTCAAAACCCGTTTCTTTTGCGGTTTCGCCGGTAAGATCGAATTCGATTACGCGATCGTTTTCGGTGTCGCACAAAAGCATTTTTCCGTTATCGGTAAAAAAGCCTTTCGCGTTCGTCAAATTCTTTTGAGTAAGGTCAAGCACCGCCTTTTTTTCGTTTGAACCCGCGGCTGCGTCGAGTGAATAAATAACATTATTTACGCGCATGTACAGTACGCCTTGCGAGTAGGCGATAGCGGTGGGCGCCATTTCCGAAACCGAAGTAATAGTGCGATTTTCTACTTTACTTAAACTTTCGGAAGAGAAATAAAACGTCGTGTTATCGGCTGCGGTATTTGTGTAGCAAAGCGCGACGGGCGGGTTGTTTCCGTTTATGGTTGTGTAAACGTTTGTGGGGGTGAATTCTTCAAAGAGAGATTCGGTCGCCGTATTGTACTTGAAAAATTTAACCGATTTCGCGCTGTCGTTAAGGCTGGCGATAAATCTGTCTTCGCAGACGGAAAAAGCGGTGATGTTTTCAAGCAAGGGTGCGACGTGCAGCTTGAGCGAGTCAAGGCTTACGCAATACAGTTGATTGCCCGACATAAATAGCAAAGTGTTTTCGCATTTGCTCATCGAAGTTATCTCGAACTGTTTTTCGACGCCCGTTTCAGCCTTGTACGTTTCGTTAAGATCGAGCGTGCGATATGTATCGTTATAATAGACGATTATAAGGTCTTTTTGCGCGATGTACACTTCGTCGCCCGAACGGCAGACGGCAACGGGATTTTCAAGTTTGAAATACTGAAGTTTTTTACCTGATATTTCATCCGCTCTGACTGTTTTCGGTAAGACCGAAAGAACGCAGCAGAAAATCGTAAGCATTATTACGAATGCAAAAAAAGGTGCCTTTATTCTGTTTTTATTTGTGATTTTTATATTCATCGGCGTGTTTCTTATGTTTTTATTGTTGAATGGTTTATTGTCGCACGTTTTAATTATTATGGCAAGCGGCTGTTTTACGGTATAAAGCAAACCGCCCGCAAGTCCGCAATATATATTCTTAATAGATTATATCATTACGGGCGCAAATACGTCAAGCGTTAAAAAGTTTTTGGCGGGTAATTATTTTGTTTGCGGCGGCGTTTTTATTACCGGTAGTTCAATAAATGTTGATATGCGAAATCGCACATTTTTGATTGGTTACTTTACTTTTTATCAATTATCCGATATGATAAGGGGCACAGGAGATTGGCACACATTATGAAAAAGACAATTTTAGCGTTAATACTTGTATTGTCAATGATTTTTGTTTCGGCTTGCTCGACGGGCGGAAACAGCGGTAACTCGTCAACGAACGACTCGTCCGGTTCGGAAATAACCGACGATTCGTCTTCAAAGTGCGGCGACGATAACAGCGGCGATCCTTCCGGTAAAAACGAAGATTCTTCCGGCGGCGACCCGCAAGACAGTTCAGGTGGCGCTCAGGATAGTTCGGGCGGCAGTACCGATAAAACCGACGATTCGGGTAAAGACGAAGACGGGGAACAAGAACCGATTTCTTCGACAGATAAAGCGGTAGTTTTTCAAAAGTTCGAAAACGTTATGGACGTGTTTTCGGCAAGAAAGTCGCATAAACTACTGACCAAAGGAAAAACGGTCGCTTCGACGATGAGTTATACTCAGAATATCGAATCGGTAGAAATAAAATCGGGCGACGTCGGCAGCGTTGACTATAAATCGACTTCGGCGTTGGTAAATCTTTATCATACCGTTTACGTTAAAGGAGACGACATAATTTATAAAGAAAACAATAAACAAGGCTCGATAAACAATATTACCGACTATCGCAAAAAATACGGCGTTGCGCCGTGCGACGGAGTGCTTGGCGGCTACGATATTACGCTTAAAAGTATTCTTTCTGCTTCGTACAATAAAGACGATAGCGGCAAACTGACGATAAATCTTTCGGTTGACGGCGAGCTTGTGTCGGCGGCGATGAAAGTGCAGATGAAACAGTTCGGCGGGCTTGAAGCTTTGCCCGTGTTTTCTAAGCTGACGTTTACGATAGTTTGTAACGACGGTGAAAATCTTTCGTCTTATTCCGTTTATGCCGAATACGCGATAAAGAAAAGGGTTGTGATTGTTACCGATATGACGTGCAAGATGGATATGACCGTAACCGTTTACGATTACGACGAAAAACTGGCGTTTCCGACGAGTTTATAAAAATCCCCCGTACGGTTTATAAAAAAAGTTTGCAAACATGACGTTACAAAATTACAAAAAAGGCGAAAAACGCTTGACGTGAAGTTTTGTATGTTGTATTATTAAAAGGCTGACAAGCAGAAGTTACCCTTCTCGCCGTGCGATAACGTTCTATACGGCAAATACCTTTTATACTCCTTCGGGGGTGTTATGTGTGTTTATTTTCGGGTTGCTTTTCTTGCAGCCCGATATTTTTTAAGGGAAGGTATAAAACCATTAAAAATCAACATCAGATCAACGAAGAAATAAGAGATCGCGAAGTAAGACTCATTAACGCAGACGGCGAAATGCTCGGCGTCGTAAGTTCGAGAGCCGCGCTCGAAATGGCTGTCGCAGCCGATCTGGATTTGGTGAAAATATCGCCGAACGCCGTTCCGCCCGTTTGCAAAATTATGGACTACGGTAAATATAAGTTCGAACTTCTTAAAAAACAGAAAGAAGCCAAAAAGAACCAGAAAACGGTGGAAATGAAAGAAATGTGGCTTTCGATGACCATCGACGTAGGCGATCTTAACGTAAAAGCGAAACAGACGCTCAAATTTCTTGCAGACGGAAACAAAGTAAAAGTTTCTATCAGAATGCGCGGCCGTCAGAACGCTCACCCCGAACAGGGCGTAGCGGTGATGGAGAAGTTCGCCGCTATATTAGGCGACAATGCAGTCGTGGAGAAAAAGCCTCTTACCGAAAACCGCAACATTATAATGATCGTTGCGCCGACTAAGAGTTAAATAAGTAAATAAAATCGGAGGAAATACATTATGCCTAAAATGAAAACGCACAGCGGTGCGAAAAAACGTTTTTCGGTTACTGCCAGCGGTAAGGTTAAAAGAGGACATCAGAACAAAAGCCATATCCTGAGCAAAAAGGACACCAAGAGAAAAAGAAGACTCAGAACGACCACTTTCGTGTCACATGCACAGGAAAAGATGGTTAAAAATCTCATTCAGGCGTAAGGAGGATATAAGTTATGCGTATTAAAAGAGGCGTAAACGCGGTTAAAAAACGCAGAAAAATAATGAAACTCTCGAAAGGTTATTTCGGGGCTAAAAGCAAACTTTACAGAATAGCGCGTCAGGCGGTTATGAAATCGCTCGCTTATGCTTACGTCGGAAGAAAGGCGAAGAAGAGAGATTTCAGAAAACTCTGGATCGCAAGAATTAACGCAGCCGCTCGTATGAACGGTCTGTCTTACAGTACCTTTATGCACGGTCTTAACGTTAAAGGAATAAATCTTAACAGAAAGGTTC
>CAKQXZ010000127.1 GCA_934292955.1 uncultured Clostridia bacterium | reverse complement strand
TAGTATAACAAATCGTATTAAAAATCTCAACTGTTTTTAAGGCATTTTTCTTAATTTTCTGCAAAAATAAATCAAATTTTTCGGCAGAAAAGGTGGTTTGAGCCACAATGCAGACGTTTTCGCCCGCAAACGCGGCAAGGTCGTCCGATCCGTCGGTTATAAGCGCGGTATTTCCGCACCATCCGTCAAGCCCTTTCACTTCGGGATGATTTCTTTCTCCCGCGATTACGATTTTGTAACCCTTATTGTGATATTCTTCGACGATTTTTTGCGTGCGGCGAACGAACGGACATGTGCAGTCTATAATTTCGGCGCCCTTGTTTTTTAATTTTTCGAACGTCGATTTTGCTTCCCCATGCGAACGGATAATTACTTTTGCCCCGTCAGGCACGTCGCCCGCGCTGTTTACGACGGTACTGCCCTTTTCTTTAAGCATCGCCGTAACCCTTTCGTTATGTATAAGTTCGCCTAAAACGAAAACGTCTTTTCCGCAAACTTTCATAGCCGTATCGACGGCGCGTTTTACCCCCGAACAAAAACCCAGAGATTTTGCAAGAATAATCTGCATTTTTCACCCTTTCGAACCGATTTTATGCCTTGTATATTATGCCTTTCGATATGATTTTATCGCCGATTTTTTATTGATATGTGCGACGCACATTTTATAGTGTTTTACTTTGCGATTTTTCCGCTTTTTTTCGCGCGTTTTTTATCGGTTTTCGCCGCCTTTTCTTCTAAAAACTTATCGTGTTCCGCCTTTGTTTCGCAAAGTTTTTCGTACATAATGTCGGCGAGCTTGCGGTTAAGTTCGGCGTCTAATTTCTGACCCTGAAATTCGGAAAAATCGAACGGTTCGCCCACATAAATATCGTTTTTATGCATAAATTTCGCGTGAGCGTGAATGTTGAGCGGAATGATTTTCGCGCCCGTTTTGAACGCGAGCATACCCGCTCCGCCGTGGACGGGCATAATTTCGTTGTCGTGTTTATTGCGTGTGCCTTCGGGAAAAATGCAAAGGCGTTTGTTGTCTTTAAGCACCCTTAAAGAATTTTTAACGCTCTGAACGTCAGCGCCTTCCCTTTCGACGGGAATTCCGCCCAACTGACGGAAGAGCCAACCGCGCAGTTTTTTATTAAACCACTCTTTTTTGGCAAGGTAGTAAGTTTTTCCCTTAAAAAGATATCCGACGTAAAAAATATCGCTTTTGCACATATGATTACATATCACGACGGTGTTTCCGTCCTGAATAAGTCGGTCTTTTCTATGAACCCTTACGGGAAAAAACAACCACAGCCACAATGTAAGAAAAGGGCGCAAAATGTAAAACAGCATACTATTACACCCTGTTATTGACTTCTTTTTCGCCGTTTATAACAATATTGCCTATATAATCTGCAACCTGTTCGGCGGTATAATCGGACGTATCTATCACGATTGCGTCCGGCGCGATTTCAAGCGGAGAATTCGCCCTGTGACTGTCCTGATAATCGCGGTTTTTAATTTCGTCGAGAAGCCGTTCCTTAGAAAATTCTTTGCCGCGGCTTTTCAGTTCGAGATAACGCCTTTCCGCTCTCACTTCGGGCGAAGCGGAAAGGAAAAATTTATATTTTGCTTCGGGAAGAACATGAATGCAAATGTCGCGCCCGTCAAGCACGCACGAAGATTTTGCGGCTATTTGCCTTTGCAGATCGACCATTTTCGCGCGAACACAGGCATGCTTGGATATTTTCGACGATTTATCGGACATATCGTTTTCCCTTATTTCGACCGAAACGTCTTTTCCGTCGAGAAAGGTGTGCTGCAAGCCGTTCATGTATCCGACCGTTATATCTATATTCCCGATAAAGCCCGAAACGGCTTTTTCGTCGGACGGATCTATCCCGAGCATAGTCGCCTTCAGCGCGCACGCGCGGTACATTGCGCCCGTGTCGAGATAAAGAATATCCAGTTTTCTGGCAAGCAGCCCAGCAACGGTGGATTTACCGCTCCCCGCAGGTCCGTCAATCGCAATATTATACATATTTCTCCTTGATGTTATGCCTTGGTACAAACGCCGTTTTAAGCGTACAAAAATCGTAAAACGCGATAAAACGCTTGTTTTTCGGTTTGCAATTATTGCCGCATAACACACGCGTTACGCAAAAAAACAATCACTTAGCCGCGATATATGCGGTAGAAAAAGCGCACTGCAGATTAAATCCGCCGGTGAGAGCGTCCACGTCTAAAACTTCACCCGCAAAACGCAGTCCCGAAACGAGTTTGCTTTCCATGTTCGACGGCGAAATTTCTTTCACGTTAACGCCGCCGCCCGTAACGATCGCTTCTTCAATGGGATAAAGCCCCGTTACGCGGTAGCGCATGCCTTTAAGCACGGAAATCAGCCGCGCGCGTTCTTGTTTTGAAATCACGCTGTTCGACTTATCGGGGTCGAGTTCCGAAAGCCGAACGACTTCAGAAATAAGACTTTTAGGCATAAGATCGACAAGCGAATTTTTAAGAGATTTGTTTTTATAAAGCAGAAAATCTTTAAGCACTCGTTTATCGAGCGTGCCTTCGTCAAGCGCGGGCTTTAGGTCGATAACAACGGTAAAATCGTTTTTGCCCTGCGCCATATACTGACTTACGTAACTCGACGACGACAGAACGACGGGGCCCGAAACGCCTTTATGCGTAAACAACAGTTCGCCGAAATCGTCGTAAATTTTCTTTTCGTTAAGATAGACCGAATACCCGATATTTTTAAGCGAAAGCCCCGCAAGAGCGGTAAAATCGCCTTTAAGATACAGTCCGCACAAACACGGTCTTGCTTTCAACACTGTATGCCCCGCTTTTTCGGCAAACTTGTAACCGTCGCCCGTACTGCCCGTCGTGGGATAACTAACGCCGCCCGTGCAAACCACAACGCGGTCGCAATCTATAACGCGTTTATCGTCCGAGCAGGAAACGGAAGAAACTTCTACGCCCGTAACGCGGCTATCGGAAACGAGTATTTTTTCGGCTTTGGTTCCGAAAAGTATTTCTACGCCCTCGTTTTTAAGCCCGCGTTCGAAAGTTTTTATAACGTCGGACGACTTATCGGAAGCGGGAAAGACTCTGTTTCCGCGTTCCACTTTAATAGTAAGTCCCAGTTCTTCGAGCAAATTCATCGTATCCAACGGCGAAAACGCGCGCACCGCCCCCGTCATAAAGCGGGAGTTAGTCACCACGTTCGACAAAAACTCGTCGAAATCGCAGTCGTTGGTAACGTTGCATCTGCCCTTGCCCGTGATATAAACTTTTTTGCCGAGTTTTTCGTTTTTCTCGACCAGCACGACGTCGTATCCGTTTTTAGCGGAAAAATACGCGCAAGCCATGCCCGCCGCTCCGCCGCCTATAACAACGATTTTCATTATTGTTTCAGTTTGTTTTTAATATCGGTTATAGCAGAACGCGCCGTTCTGTCAACGGTAACGGGAGTAGCCACAATATAGCCCTTTTCGGCAAGAAGTACGTCGCAGTCGTCGGGGTTGTCTATCGCAAGCGGAACGCCCGTCAGCATATATGTGTTTTCGTCTTTCCACTTATGCTCGTCGGAATAAATTCGGCGACCGAGCGGCGTAACCTTAACGTCGTCCGCATTAGCGTTTTCTGCGGGAATGTTCACGTTAAGAACGTAATCGGTGCCTAAAACGGGCGCAAATTTATCGAATATTTTGCCGCAGATTTCGGCAATCGCGGTATAGTTCGCCCTGCTCGCGCCGTGACCGCAATAAGAAAACGCAATCGATTTAACGCCGAGCAAAGCCGCTTCTTCACAAGCCGCCACCGTACCCGAATACAGCACTTCGGAGCCGAGATTGGAACCGATATTGATACCCGAGCAGACGATATCGAAGTCTTTATTCAGTCCGCGAAGACCGTACAAAGCGCAGTCCGCGGGGGTACCCGACAAAGTATACGCTTCTATTCCTTCGGCAAAATCGACTTTATGTACTTTCACGTCGATATAAAAATTGACGTGGTGCGAAAAAGACGAGCGGTTACCTTCGGGCGCAACCACGGTTACTTCGTGACCTTTTCTATACAGCATTAAAGCGAGAGCAATAATACCCTCGCTGTTAATACCGTCGTCGTTACAAATAAGAATTCTCATTATA
>CAKQXZ010000126.1 GCA_934292955.1 uncultured Clostridia bacterium | reverse complement strand
GGAAAGCCCGTAAACGACAAAAGTCCCTACCGCAACGGTCGTTCCCATTGTCACGACAACTTTAGGAGAATAATCGGCTTTAAGCGTTTCGGATAATAGTCTGACAAGCGACGGCCACAATACAGACAAAGCCGCGCCGTTTATAAGCCATAAAATTCTTATGACAATAAAATTTCTTATAATCCCGACCGACAAATTGCAAGCCGCAGATATAAGCAAAACACAAAGCACAAGGTATTTAAGATTGTATTTTTTGCAAAAAATACCGTTTATTATCTGCCCGGCACCATAGGCAAAAAAGAAAAACGTGCTTGCCATACCCGCCATTGCATGCGTGACGTTAAAATCTTTCTCTATATTAACGATATTCGCGCTATAGCCCAACTTTCCTATGTAGGAGCAAGCATATACAAGCCAACATAAAAGCAATAGTACGGCGGCAGATTTACTCATCCTGATTTTATTCTGTTTAGTTTTACCCGTCATAAAACCACCTTGCAAGTCCCGAAACCGCTGACGTAATGTTTTTTCACGCCTAAAAGATCCATCCATTTCCGCGTAAGCGCAGTACCGTACATTCTTATTCTCCCCGCTTTTTTAAGCGCTTCTCCGTCGGAAAGGTATTCGGGAACTTCTTCTTCGTCGTACAGCCACTTCGGCGCGCACCAGAAACACGCTTCGGGCATTATTTTGGCATACACTTCCATAGATACGTTCATATGCCCGTGATGAGCCATCTGGCAGTAATCTGCCTTTAACATATCTTTGCTTTCGCGGAACAATACGTCACCGCCATCGGGACCGAGATCGCCTAAAAATATAACCGATTTATTCTCACCCGACAACTTGAACACAAGAGACGCATCGTTCATAAGATTCGCGTAAAGCCCGCCGGTATAAGAATATAAAATATCGATAGTTATTTCATCTACTATTATTTTATCTCCCTTTTTAACAATACGGGCTTTGTCGATAAATTTATCTTTAACCGCATTGAACGATGGAATCATTTCGTTTAATTCTTCACGGAAATACTGAAGATCGGGAACATCTGTTATAGCGATAAGTTCGTCATAATCGGGAAAATTGTAATAAACGGTCTCTATATCGAAGTCCGCGCCGCCGTTTTTTGCCATTTCATACACGAAACCGTCGATATGGTCGCTGTGCGCGTGCGTTAAAATCCACGCCGAAACATGCCTGCCCGCAACGTATTTTTTCAGAAGCGGCATATCTTCCCGCCTGCCGCCGTCCACGATTATTACGTTGTTTTTCTTTGTAACGATAACGAAACTCATCATAAACTCGCTCGTTTCCGTCAACATATACATTTCCGTATTCATTTTATCTCTTCAAATTTTATTTTTATGGTATTTTCGATTTTACCTAACCCGACATCGTTAAAATGAGCCTCACCGTCGCCGTAACCGAGAATAGCAAAACGCGTATCGGGATAAATCACGTTGTTCTCGAAATAAACTTCACCGCAAACTTTTTCGGCTTCAGCGGCTATATATTCTTTACCGCCCGCAATATAACGAAAGTTTACGGGAAAAGTCTGACCTTCGCCCGCGCTCGAAAACTCTATGTATTCAATTTCCTTATCCGAATTTCCGAGCAAAAACATAAGAGTATAAACGCCGCCGCACTCGAAACCCGTATAACTCGGTTTTATTCCGCCGGAATACAACGTTTTTTCCTCTTCACCCGTAAATTTAACTTTTATCCGAGCGTTTGGCGTACCGAAACCGTCGTGCATCATAAAGTCGCCGTATAAAACGCCGCTTTGATCGGCGCATTCGATTGCCGAACGTATATTGTAAAGAGTTTTATAAAAGTTAACGTATTTATCCGCATAATCTTTGCGCGGAACTATTGCCGAACGAAATTTCTCTTTAAGATACGATGACAAATCTTCGCTCGCCCGATATAGATTTTTTGCGCAATCGATATTATTAACGCCCGATTTTATAGCGTTTTTTCCACTAAAACAATCTCTTCCGCATCCATAAACCGTAAACAATTCGTCGGTTGCTTTTTCGGTAATTACTTTCGCGTATAATTCCATAAACGAGCGGCAGAGATCAATGCGCACGTCTCCGCAAAACGCATCGATATTATCCCACGTTTTCAATAGTTCCGATTGCAAAGTTCTGACAACATCGGCTAAATTATCACGGAATTGATTTTTTACAAAGAAATCCGATTCCGCCATCGCCGTGCTTATATACGCAGAATAATACATAGGAACGTCTATGGAAAGAAGTTTTTCGGCAATGGCAACACTCCCCGTAACTTCCGTATAAACGTTCAGAAAATCGTCTTCGGTTATTCTACCGGACCAAAGCCTGCCAGCCGCCGCCATAATAGGATAAGTACATAAGTAAAAAGAAGATGATTTTTCCCATGATGTGGCAACTGCGCCCATAGGACTGTATTTCATAGCATAACGAGTCAAAGTTTTTACGTTATACGCAGAAGAATATTCGCCCATATACGCACAGAACAGATAGTTAAAACCCAACTTGTCATAGAGGTAAAACCAATCCTTTTTAACTCTCCCCGTCCAATGTCCGGCGGGAAGATCGCTTACAAAATAGTAATTCCAATTACAAAGAATTATATCGCGGGGAAGTTCGCGAAGAATGTCGGCGTACTCGAAAAAATCATCCCACATCATCATCGTTTTACCGAGTTTTTTTACAAGAGCATACGAACGCAAAATATGCTTTAAGAACATTTGCGCTTTGCTTTCACCGCGTTTTATTCTATCCCTGCAACGCGGGCATACGGCAAAATCGAAAGGCTCGTCAAGCCCCATATGAATATACGGCGAAGTGAATACGGACGATACTTCCGAAATATACTTTTCAAAAAACTCATACAGTTTTTCGTTTGAAGAACAACCGCACGTACCGCGCAAAGCGACAGAAAAACCCCTGCCTTCTTTTTGTTCGTTTTCGCATTCGCTCAAATCTTCGAGTTGCGGATAGGCAAACATTTTTTCCATATGCCCGAGATTTTCAAACACGGGAATAAGCGAAACGCCCTTTTCGTCGCCGTATTTCACAATCTCGCGCATTTCGTCGAGCGAATAAGTGTCGTCTTTATCGAAATATTCCGTTTCGCTTGTGCGAACCGCATTTTCGAGATAACAAAGCATTGCGTTGTAACCGTTTTCAAAAGCAAAATCTATATAGCTTTTTATAAACGATATGTTTTCTTTTTGTCTTGCGAGATCGATCTGCGCGCAAACAAGTTTCATTTCTTTCCTCTTGAAAAATAGTAAGGGGCGGACTTAATTAAGCCCGCCCGCATAAATACTTTTTATTGAATTAAGCGGCTGTTTCTTCGCTGTTGCAGGTTGCGCCGTTCAAGGTCATAGAAGTCGGAATCCAATAAGAATCTGCTCCCGTAACCGCTGTCCACGTACCACACCAATAATAAAGTTTTTTGGCGTTAACCACAACGTTATCGCAATCAACGTAATTTCCGTCAGCCGTAGTCGGATTGCCGGCTCGCTTTGAGTACACACCGACAAGATTAAATATCTCCTGTCCGCTTGCGTTTACTGTGATATCTCTCAATTTGCACGTATCTGCAAGATAACCGAATAAAAATCCGGATTTACTTTTATCTTGTGCACCGACGCTGCTCGATTTAACGTTTATAATTACGTTTTTGATTGTCGAATTTACCGCCTGATAAGCAAATATGTTTGCAAACTCATTTCCGGTATGAATAAGATCGACGAACTCAACATTCATTATAACCGCGTTTTTCAACGCTCCGAACAAACCATATCTGCCGCCATCGAGAGCTTTTTTCGAATTATCAAGCTCTCCTCCGGTAGTATAGTTCTTGATTTTGAATCCTCTGCCGTCGAATGTACCGGAGAAAAACGGCTGAGCATCTTTGCCGGTTATCGTACTGTCATTCTTCGCAGCAGAATCTGCAGAGCTATACCATGCAGGCAAAGCGATAGCCGTATTTTCAAAGTCTATATCGTTTGCGAGCACGAAATATCCGTAAGTCGCGGTTTTATCTGTAATGTTTTCTTTGAATTCGGTAGCCGAAGTTATTGCTTTGGTAACTACAAGAACTTTAACGGAAAGAATATTGACCGCTTTATCTTTCTGCATAGTAACCTCTACGTCTCTCTCGCCTATTGCGCCCGCAGAGAAAAACGTTACGGGAAG
>CAKQXZ010000125.1 GCA_934292955.1 uncultured Clostridia bacterium | reverse complement strand
ATTTACATCATTCTCTACTTCGCATGGCATTTCTAATGCTTTTTCCAGTTCCTTTTTTGCACGGATTCCTGTATAACCAGGCATTAACTCTCCTGCAAAAACAATCTTTCCTTTATAAAAACCGTGAATTATTGACGGAATTTTCACATAATAGACTTGTTTTACAAAAGAAAACGTGTTAAAATAGGCATATGTTAAAGATAGGTATTTTCGGCGGCTCGTTCGACCCTGTGCATCGCGACCACGTTGAAATGTGTAAGAGGTTTGCCGAGTTTTTAAGACTTGACAAGGTTATCGTCGTTCCGGCAAGGCTTTCGCCGTTCAAAAATTCGTCTTCCGCATCGGCTGAAGATCGATTCAAGATGCTTACTCTTGCCTTTGATGGAATGAGCAACGTTTATGTAAGTCGGTTTGAAATCGAAAGAGAAGACGTCAATTATTCATATAAAACCGTAAGGCATTTTAAGGAAGAATTCAAGGATGCAAAACTCTATTTTCTGATCGGGGCGGACAGTCTTTTGTCTTTTACAAAATGGAAATATCCGTCGGTTATAGCAAAAAACGCTAAAATTTGCGTTGCGGGGCGGGTTGATTCCGATATAGAAAACGTTATCTCGATTTTTAAGAAAAAGTACGGCTATAAGCCGATTATCTTACCTTTTACCGGGAGCTGTTCAAGTACAGAAACGCGAGAATATCTGTATCTCGGGCTTAACGCAGAAAAGTTTTTGCCACAAAAAGTGAACGAATTTATTTCGGAAAATAATCTGTATCAACCCGACGAAAATCATAAATTTTTGCGCGAACATTCAAAAGAAAAAAGACTTATTCACACCGTCGGCGTTATTACCACCGCAATGCTTTACGCTAAGCGCACGGGGGCTGACGTCAATAAGGCTAAACTTGCCGCGCTTTTACACGACGTGGCAAAATACCTTGATAAAAACGATTATCCCGATTGCAAGATAGATAACGACGTTCCCGATTCCGTAGTTCATCAGTTTCTGGGCGCGTATGTTGCCGAGAAAGTTCTCGGGGTAAAAGACGAAGAAATTTTGGGCGCGATAAGATGGCATACGACGGGCAGACCGAATATGACCTTGCTTGAAAAAATAGTTTATACAGCCGATCTGTTAGAACCCGGTCGCACTTTTCGGGACGTAGACGTTTTAAGAAAAGCGGTGGACGAAGATTTTGAATCGGGTTTCAGGCGTTGCGTTAAAGAAATGCTTTTGTTTTTGATACGCGACGGCGGAACTATATATCATCTCTCGGAAGATACCGATAAATATTATAACGGCTGACAGATTAAAATGCGGTTTTGAATGACTATTGCCGCTTTTTAGAAACAATAAAATTTTACAAACAATATTTATAAAAAAATATAAAGGAATTAACAATGGATTCTATTGAACTGACAAAAGAAATATGCAACATTCTTCTTGCGAAGAAGGCTAACGATATAGTAAAAATCGACGTACGCAAAAAAAGTTCGCTTACCGATTATTTTGTAATCGCAAGCGGAAGATCGTCCACTCAGGTAAAATCTCTTGCCGAATACGTTGACGAAGGCATGAGCAAAATCGGGGTGGAAGTCAAACGTCGCGAAGGCGAAAGCGAAGGGCGTTGGGCTGTTTTGGACTACGGCGATTGCATAGTTCACATTTTCGACGACGAAAACAGGCTGTTTTACCATCTTGAAAAATTATGGGAAGACGGCGATAATTTCGAACGCATTGTCGACGACGAGAAAAACTGAGTTTCCCGAAATTGTTTCTCGATTAAAAATATTTAATCGGAATCGGCTGTCTTATCGCCGCTTATCAATTTGCCTTTAATGGCTATAGTTTTAGGCGTGCGTTTGCGGCGGCGTCTCGACGGTGTTTTTTCCACATAGAAAACGCAGTCGTCGTCCGTCGGTGGGGTGCTTTTATGCTTTCCGTAAATTATCGAAAGCAAAAAAGAAATAAACAGGCAGAATAAATACATCAACGCTAAAACTATTATTGCGGATACAGGGTGCGGCATGAGAGTTTTTCTCCTTGTGTGGCTTTACCGTATTATACATTATTGTATTTAGCGAAGTTGCGCGTATTTTTGCGTTTTTTGCCCGATAAGGTCGTTTTTATTTTCCGAAGGGCAATGTTTTTTAAGAAAAAGTATAATTATAAGGTCTTGGGTCGATAATTTAGTCTGATTGCCGATAACAGTCGGCTTTACAAAGGCTATAAACGGGCTGTGCGGTGTTTTTTTGTATCCCGTGCGGTCTGTCCGAAATTAAGATAAAGGAGTTTATTATGAGTAAATTTTTCAAATTCGGAAAACACAAATTCGAAGAAAACGGCAACGCCGCCGTTCAGAATCAGAATAATCAGAATGATAAAGAAAATAAAGAAGAAGTCGTTTTCGAAAGCGTCGACGATAACGCAGAAACAGTGAACGGCACCGCCGAAAACGTAAGCGATAATGCGGCTACGGAAGCGCAGTTCAGCGTTAATTCCGAAAAGGAAACCGCATACTCCGACGTTACCAACGAGAATGAGATTTTTGACGAAAATAATTCTGCGGAAACTAAGAGCGAAACGTTTGAGTCGGATATGTCCGATTTTAAGTCCGCAAGGGAAAGGCTGAACGAAGAACTCGGCACGCTTGGCGGCGATGTTTCCGAAAATAACGAAAATAACGAAAATACCGAAAACGGTGAATGGAGCGAACCCGTCGAAGAAACCGAAAATAGTTCGAACGCCGTGGAAAATACGGTTTTTCAAAATGCGACTTACGGCGATAAGTTGACCGAAAATTCTGCTTCAAACGTAAACGAAACAAAAGCGGAAGAGTATACCGAAAAGTCTTCCGGGTATAATTATGACGCTTTGCATAAAGAAGTAAAGCAAGGCGAAGTAAACGAAAAGAAATATTCGGGCGGTTTTGAAATTCCCGAAAAGAAAGCGGAAAGCGCAGACGTGCAGGCAAAAAGTATGCCGGTCGATATGTCGAAGAGCGAAGATACGGAAGAACTGAAAAACAGATACAAGAACATGAAATACAAGAACATTGTATCTAAAATCGATCTTGACTGTACTGCGCCCGTGACCACGATTGCGGATATCAACGTTCTTGCCGACAGAGCTAAAAATTACGGGTTGGGCAGTGTTTGCGTGCTTGCGGGCAGAATGAAATATTTCAAGACGCTTGCAAAAACTCAGGCGTTCTGTGCAGTAGTCGGCTATCCGTACGGCGAAATGAGCGAACAGGCGAAAATAAACGAGATACGCGACGCTCTTCGTTACGGCGCGACTTCTGTCGACGTTTTTGTAAGAGTTTCCGCGCTTAAAGACGAAAAACCGCGTCAGATTGCTAAATCGCTTGCAAAATACGCAAGAGCTGTGGGCAAAAAGAATACTTTCAAGGTTTCGATAGATTGCTCGGTTCTTTCAAAAGAAGAGGGAAAAATTATAGTTAACGCTGCTGCCGAAGCAAAGGCAGATTGCGTCGTTATCCGTAACTGCGCCCGCAACGACGCGCGCACGCAACTTTATTACGCCGATATCTGCGGCGGCAAGTGCAAGGTTGAATTTGCCGACAGTGCAGACAATCTTGCGGCTATAACCGGTCTTACCGGGGTAGGTACCGACAGATTTTTGAGCAAAAACGCTTTCGAGTTAGCAAACTCCGTCCGCGACGATATCGAAAAAGAAGGATAGGAATTCCAATCATTATCACTAAATATCGGTGTGGGCATTATTGAGGATAAAAAATCGCCGTCTTGCGGTTCGGATTTTGCAATGTCGGCGACCGAAATCGTATCGACGTAAATTGATGGCTATGCAATAATGTTTACGTTAAACGGCGGCGTTTCTTCGATTGTCGGCTCGTTTGTTTGTATGCGATTACGGGTGCGGCTATGGGGCTTAAAGCAAACCTGAAACACAACTTTTTCGATTGGAGAAACGAAGCCGAAGTTGTAAAACGCGGTATATAAAATAAAAAGGCGGTAGGCGTATATCGCCGCGCCGTCATATAGAAAGGGCTTTCGACATATCAATATGTCGGGGCTTTTTTTATAAAATGCGGGAAAGAATAATCGACGAAGGTTTGTATATTTGCGAAAACGGAGCGACCGTAAGGCAAACGGCGAAAGTGTTCGGAGTAAGCAAATCGTGCGTGCATAAAGACGTTACCGCAAAATTAAAATATTACGACGTCGAGTTATATGAAAAAGTGAAAAAAGTTCTTGCAATCAACTTTTCGCAAAAGCATTT
>CAKQXZ010000124.1 GCA_934292955.1 uncultured Clostridia bacterium | reverse complement strand
TCTATCGCCAAATCGACGGATAACGCATTGTCGTCTTCCGTAATATTTAGTGAAAGCGAATCCTTGTCTATATTCGGATTTACGTCATATAGCGGAGACAATCGCCAGCCTTCTTCGGTTAAAATAAAGCCGTGGTTTCTTAAATGGTCGTCGGTATTGGAAACCACGATATTAAACACGATACGTTTCCAAAGTTCCGTCAAATCTTCTCTCGGATTTGCTCCGTTTGCGCTTATAAACGCCGCAATATCCAGATAACTTATTCCGCCCGACGAGTTGTCCCCGTCTTTTTTGCCGAGGGCCGTCATTGCAGACATAAAATGAATTCTCTTTTCCAAGGCTCTGTCAAAACGCTTTACTAAAAACGTACTGCCGAGTTTGGAAAACTTCATTAGTTCTGTCTCGGGAACGTCCAGGTTGCAAAGTTTTGCAAGATCGAGAACGGTTTTCTCCCATGCGCCCATATCGTATTCGTCGTTTTTTGAAGGAAATTTCGCAATCCATAAACTTCCGTCAACGTCTTTTACCGTTGCTTTCGGTCTTGCCCCGCCCAAAGAAGAACCGGGAGCGAGCAACAGTTTCAGCCACTTGCCGTTTAATAGGTTTTCTTCTTTTTCAAACTGACGAGACGCCTCTTCGAGCGTTCTTAAACTTTCAAACGGCGGCGTTGACAATTCTCTTTCCGCCGAAAGATATTCGCCGTTTTCTTCCAGACAAAAACGCAACGCGCCCATACGGGCTTCATCGAAAACGCCGAGCAGATAATCCGTTTCATACAAAGTATTTACTTTTGGCATTTTTTGCTCTTCGGCTTTAATGCGCTCTCTGCGCTTCATCAAAAGCCTGCCCCACCTGTCCGGCGCGGTATCCGAAAAAACGCCGAACAAGGTTTTGTCCGTCGGTAAATATTGCCTTGCCTTATATGGTTGCAAATCGTAATCGAAGAAATTTCGGAAAAGAAAACTCGTAAAAAACTCGTCGTCATATTCGAAAGAAAACTTTTCTTTCCCTCTTTGAAAATCCGCAAAAAGACACCCGACCTTTATTCTTTTATCTACGTTGTTGTCGAAATAGACGTAAATCTTTTTTTCCTGTAACATATTTTAGTCCCCTTTCTTTTTCGTTGCCCGGCGGCGCGTCGTTAAATTCAGGTCCTGAATCGTCCGCCCGAGTTTATCGTCCTGCGCAATAAGCAGTAAATCCTTATCCATATTGTTCAGCGCGTGCAAAACAGCCGCATAATTTCCTATCGCGACGGAAGGGCTGCCTTTTTCGATCGCCCACAGCGTTGCTCTGCTTATATTTGCGCGCTCCGAAACGAGTTCGACCGATAAATTTCTTCTGAGTCTCGCCAACTTTATCTGCTCGCCCATTTGCTCTAATATTTTAATCGTATCCGGAAATAAAAGTATTGTCCTTTTCTTCATAGCAAATCTCCCGCTATATTAACATTCACTATTATATACAATTACTTTTGATTTGTCAATAATAATTGACATTATAATTTGAAATATTTGCCAATAACGAAGAAATTTTGTCGTATAACACGATACAAAAAGCGCATATAAAAAGCGATTCGTCGATTTTATTCGACAAACCGCTTTTTTATTTAGTTTGCAATCGACTCGATAATCAATTTAATATTCAAGCATAACAGTTCTTTTTTACCCGTATAGACAGATACGGAAAAGTGTTCGAATTTAAATTTTTTAAGTTTCACCTTATCATTCTTTTAGCGTCTTTCTTTTAAGTTCGTATATCCGCTTCTACCAATGCGTGGTCACTTCCCGCCTTTATTGCGCCCTCGTAATCATAATTGCATTTTGTAATTGAAATATTATTGTCAACAAATAAAAAATCATATCTAACAACGCCTCTTCTTCTAACATTGTGTGAAACCATTAAGCATTTACCTTCTTCGCACGTGGTTATATCATTTGCAACCACATACGCATCTTTCATACCTGATTCTTTTACTTTTTTAAAAAAAGTTTTAGCACCGCCGCCGTTTTCATTATAAAAAATCATCTTATCGAGATCATAAGAGTCAACTTTAGGCTCATTTGCATCCATGCCGATAATATCCGGTTTATACTCATCGACAAACTCTGTAAACGTGTCGTACTGAATAGATTTTGCACTTTGATAACTGCAACCCGTAATTGAATGTAAGCCCAAAATTTTTATCTTTTTATTATTACACATAATCGTCGCCCAAGCCGTTCTATCCGGGAAAAGATTACGTTCTATAATACCGCTTTCTATCACCTTTATTGTCTTGCTAAAAATCAACATGACACCCAATCTTCTTGCACCAGAATCATATTTGCTTGGTTTACGATAATCTAATGAATAAACAAGATAGTTTTCTTTAGAGTATTTTTCCCTAATGCATTGGGCAACCCACGGACCAACCTCTTGTAAAATTACACAATAGTCGTTATTTAATTTTGAAAAAAGAAACTCTGTTTTCTTTTCCCAATCATTCATATAGCTAATATTCCAATCTATAATTTGTAAAGTTTTATCCATTAGTTCTTCTCCAAACGTTTCAACAGATATACCCGCATATATTACCGCTACCGGAATTTGGCTTATTCCCCTTACTCATTGTCGTTTGCTTAAAATTTCTCGTTTTTACAGATAAAGTCTATTAAATTCACGTTTCTGATTCCGCTACGCCGTTGCAAAAGGTAATCTGTTGTAACAACGTAACGAGGATAATTATCTTTTATACTTTCAAGCGGACGATATTCTCGGTCTTCCGTTTCCTTGCTTAAAGCGATTGTGTACGCCACCTGAATATAGGCGTATTGCATATCCGTTCCGCGGACAATGAAATCGCACTCGAACTTGCCGAATCTTCCTACGCTTACCGAATAATCAAGCGACTTTGCATAGATATAAACAATATTTTCAAGTACCGGTCCGTAATTGATTTTGTTGTCCGTGTTTTCGGCATAATAAAAACTCAGATCGGCAAGATAGTACTTCTTTTCTCCGGAAATAGAACGCTTTGACTTCATATCGAAGCGTGGGCATTCATACAAGATTTTCGCGTCGATGAGCGCCTTTATATATTTTGAGACGGTAGAACTATTGATAGGCGTACCGTTTTTCCTTATTGCGTCGCAGATATTATTCAGGCTTGTAGTTGCTCCGAAGTTATTGATGACATACTTGCGAACGGTCTCGAAATTCTCTTTGTTTTTAATTTTCAAACGTTTACGGATATCTTTCTCGAAAATTTCGGATACAACGCCCTGAACGTACTTCCTTTTATCCGCCATATCGTCAAACAGAATTGCTCTCGGAAATCCGCCTTCAAGAATATAGTTCGTAAGTTCTATCATCGGATTAGAGTTTATAGGTTTGCCGAAAAAGGCTTTCATCCCCTCGTATTCCTGAAAGTTTAACGGAAAAATTTCAAATTCTATATATCTGCCGGTTAGTTTTGTAACCAATTCTCCGCTTAAAAGATATGAGTTAGATTCCGTTATAAAAATAGACCAATTGCCTTCCGTCCTGAAACCGTTGAGTACAGTCTCAAAATCTTTGACGTTCTGAACTTCGTCAATGAAGAGATATTTCATCTCATCCGTAACGCATTTCGACATAATCAGGGCTTCTAACTTATCCGCCGTAACAACGTTTCTATATTCTCGTTTGTCAAGGTCAAAATATATAATTTGAGATTCCGGGATCCCGGAAGATTTGAGTTCATCGGCAATCATTTGCATCAGGCTTGACTTTCCCGAACGCCGTACTCCCGTGATAACCTTGATTAAATCGTCCGCATGATAAAATCCACGGATTTTTTTTAAATAATTTTCCCTGATATACAAATCCATGCTAAGAATCTCCTTTGGCTATACTATATCAAAGACGGAAGAAAAAGTCAAGTTATCGATAGTAATTTTGCAAAAAATCAAAAACCACTGTCGATAACTCGCAATATAATGTTGTCCGAATGTATTATTTGTCGTACCTGTTACCCATCCGAAAATAAAAAATTTAAGTGAAAATATCAAAACGCACAACAATTATAAAGGGCGGCTCGTCGTTTTTTCTTCGACAAACCGCCATCGCTGAGGTTGTATTTAATACAAAAATAGATTACCCGTTATTATGCATTACTTCGTAGGCCTTCTTTACTTGTGAGTTATATCGATAATTCTGTTTTCGTCAAGGTGTAGTGATTTAAGCCACTCTTCCTTTTCTTTCTTTAACTTTTGATAGGATAAAGTTTACAAAGAAGCTTAAAATCGTTCATTCTGGCAACAGAAGATTGAGTAAGACCGCATTCTTTCGCTCTTTTTATCGTTTTCAACACCGTTGTACGAGAACATTCAC
>CAKQXZ010000123.1 GCA_934292955.1 uncultured Clostridia bacterium | reverse complement strand
CCGATAAAAATGCGCATGGAAAAAAGGAGCGTAAAAAATGAAATTCGCCCTTGCCGGAAATCAGAACTGCGGAAAAACCGCTCTCTTTAACGCATTGACGGGAATGCGTTGCCATGTAGGCAACTTTCCCGGCGTTACAGTTGAACAAAAAATCGGCGAAATCAAAGATAAGCCCGACTGCTCCGTTGTGGATCTGCCGGGCATTTATTCGCTCCGCCCTTACACGCAGGAAGAAATCGTTACCACCGAATATATTCTTAACGAAAAACCCGATTGCATAATCAACATAGTGGACGCAACAAATATAGAACGCAATCTCTACCTTACTATGCAGATGATGGAGCTTTGCGTGCCTATGGTGCTCGCCCTTAACATGATGGACGAAGTACGCGCTAACGGCGGAACTATAGATATCGAAAAAATGAGTAAGGAATTAGGCATTCCCGTCGTACCGATAAGCGCGATAAACGGCGAAGGCGTTTCCGAACTTGTCGACAGGGCTTACGAAACGGCAAAAGGCAAACTTCTGCCCGTGCGCGCGGATTTCTGTCAGGAAGAATCGCCTTGCCATCGATGTATTCACGCAGTTATGCACCTTATTCAGGATCACGCCGAAGAAGAAAGTCTGCCGCTGCGTTTCTGTGCTTCAAAACTGATAGAAAGCGACAACGATATTGCCGACAAACTGAAACTCGACGAAAACGAGCGCGAACTGATAGAACACTGTCTTGTTCAATTGGAAACCGAATCGGGGCTCGACCGCAACGCCGCCCTTGCGGATATGCGTTATTCTTTTATAGAAAGCGTTGTTGAAGCGTCTGTCGTAAAGTGCCGCGAAAGCAAGGAACACCTTCGTTCGGTAGCGATCGATAAAATTCTGACCGGTAAATTTACGGCTATTCCCGTATTTCTGGGAATAATGCTTCTTATATTCTGGCTTACGTTCAATGTAATAGGCGCGGGGTTGCAAAAGCTGCTTGAACTCGGAATCGACGCTCTTACCGGGCTTGTCGACGGCGCGCTGACGCGGTACGGACTCAACCCCGTCGTTCACAGCCTTATAACCGACGGCATTTTCAACGGCGTAGGAAGCGTTCTTTCCTTTCTGCCTGTTATAGTCACGCTTTTCTTTTTCCTTTCGATACTCGAAGATACGGGGTACATGGCGCGCGTGGCGTTCGTTATGGATAAACCGCTGCGCAAACTCGGGCTTTCCGGACGTTCTTTCGTTCCGATGCTGATAGGTTTCGGTTGTTCGGTTCCCGCCATTATGTCAACGCGCACCGTTTCTTCCGATCGCGACAGAAAAATGACGATTATGCTCGTGCCGTTTATGAGTTGCTCGGCTAAAATTCCCATTTACTCGGTGTTTGTGGCGGCATTCTTTCCGGGAAAAGGCGCACTAATTATGTTTGCGCTGTACCTTATAGGAATCGTACTCGGAATACTCGCCGCGCTTATTCTTAAAAACACGGCGTTCAAAGGCAAACCCGTTCCGTTCGTAATGGAACTGCCGAACTACCGCTTTCCTTCGCCTAAAAGCGTCGGGCTTCTGCTTTGGGAAAAAGCACGCGACTTTCTCGAACGCGCTTTCTCGGTTATATTTATCGCAACGGTCGTTATATGGTTTTTACAGAGTTTCGATTTCCGCTTAAACTATGTCACCGATTCGGCAACCAGCATGCTTGCAACCATCGGACAATGGATTGCCGTTATTTTCAAACCGCTCGGTTTCGGCGACTGGAAATTCTCCACTGCTCTTATCTCGGGATTCATCGCAAAAGAACAAGTCGTATCGTCGCTGTCAATTCTTGCGGGATGCGATTCCGGAATGCTTTACACCCGACTTCCCCAACTGTTCGGCTCAACGGCGGCAGCATTCAGCTTTCTTGTATTCACATTGCTCTATACGCCCTGCGTAGCGGCAGTTGCGGCAATAAGGCGCGAACTTAACTCCCGGCTCGGAACGCTCGGAATAGTTGCGCTTCAATGTTCCGTTGCATGGATCGCGGCGTTTATCGTCTATCTTATAGGGAGTCTGTTTGTATGAGCGCGCTCGATATTATAGTGCTTATCTGTTTAGCCGCAGCGTTAACCGCGGCAATCGTGTTCATTATTATAAAGAAAAAACGCGGCGGTTGCATCGGCTGCCATTGTTCGGATTGCTCAACCTGCGGAAAAAAGAAAAAAAGATAAAAAACAACTACTGTCGAAAAAAATCGACGGTAGTTGTTTTTTATATCAGATGTAATTTTTATGCCGCCTGTTGTTCCGACGACGTATTGAAAGACGATTCGAATTTATCGATAAAATCGTTTATCTGCGACAAAGGAATCGCAAAATTGTTATCGTCCTTATTCTCGCTGCCCCAGGTGTTAAGCCCGAGCAGATTACCGTCGAGATCGCACAGCGCGCCGCCCGAATTGCCGGGGTTTATAAGCGCGTTATGGTGAATTACCGTATAATCTACGTTGCCTATACGGCTATACCCCAGAATGCGGCCGAACGTGACTATGTTTTTTACGCCGCTCGGATTTCCGACCGCAAGGACGAATTCTTCCTGCACTACGTTATTTTCGATACGGGAGCGGTAGTCGATAAGGTGCAAAACGCTGTCCGCGCGTTTTTGAAAACGTACGATTGCGATATCCATGTCGGAATCGGAAAGCAGAACGGTTCCGTCGTATTCGTAGCCGTTTATGTCGGTTATGGTGTATTTTGTAGTATACTCCACTCCGTCAAGCACGTTGGTTATTACATGGTGGTTTGTAAGTGCATAATAATTAGTCTGATCTTCCTTGAAAATAACACCGCTGCCAAGCCCTACGCCCTGCGTACGGCTTATAAACAACCCTTTTTTCTGATAAAGCGTATCTATAGCGATATTAGATTGGCGCACAGATTCGCGGGCAGACATAAGTTTTTCCTGCGTAAAGCCGTTAGCGTTATGTACGTTGCCGCCCGAAATCGACATGCCGCACCCCGCCGCAGAAAAAACGGCGGTTATGCATAATAAAAAGATAAATAACGATTTCAATTTTTTCATAATTACTGCCCTATGGATTCCGTTCCTGACAAAATTTTTTCAACCGTTATATCCGCCTTACGCCTATAAACGCGCGGCTGACTCAACGTCTGTTTTTAATGATTATTGCACTTGAAGCGCAATCTGTCAAGTTTATTTCCGGCAAAATAAGTATGCGAGCCAAAAGTTAAATAGCGCAAACCGTTTATCGTGGCTTACGCTATTTTTTGTAGTTACCGATTATTGGAATGTGCGGCGCAAGCGCCTAGATCCTTCGACAAGCTCAGGATGACCTAAGGAATGCGCCTTGCGGCTGGATCCTTCGTGAGCGGGGCAAGGGAGCAAATCTCAGGATGACGGGAAAATGTTACTTCCTTTTTTTGCGGCGGCGGGCGGCTCTTTTTGCTTTCCGCTCTTCTTCCATTATTTTGTATTCTCTTTTACGTTCAACAATAAATTCGTTATAGAGTTCTTCGCCTGTTTTGGTTGTGAAATCGTTACCATAGGTTCGCGCGCGAAGAATTATTTCGTCAAGTATTGCTTTCTTACGTTTTTTTGAATACCAATATACGTTAATAAGTTTTTGCTTGCCGTTTTTACAATTGATTACGATATAAGGTAGCGGCAGAACTGAACAATAGTTACGATTTAACGAATCCTTTTTTGTTTCAATAAGAAAAATATCCGATATATCAGTATAATCGACTTCTACACGATATTGCACTTTTACAATCGTTTTGTTCAAAGAATCCGGCACATATATATTGTTCGGTTCTAAAACAATTCTATCTCGTCCCCAAATTATCAGCAGGTACCCCCACAAACAAGCCCCACCTAAAGATATAATAAACATAAACGGTCTTGGTTGTGAACTAATAATTGGTTGCTGCGAAAATATTGTAGCAAACAAAAAACCAATAAAACTAATTTCAAAAAAGCTCTCAACAGAAAACATAAAGTAGAAGTACCATGAATTTTGAAAAAAAACCTTTCTTTTCATATTTTATCACACTTAACCAAATGAAGGAATCATAACAATGCGTGGAGCTTTTGGCGGTTGACGGCGGCGATAATACTGGCACATGTCGTCATATGCACTCATAATAGAACCCATACAACTATACCCTAAATTGTATACTAAAATTTTTCCAAATGTTTTTGCGGTTATTCTAGATATATTACCATTAAGCATTTTAGTATTAATCTGTTTTGCAATTTGTTGCAAACTCCCCCTACCGGAATTAAAACCTTGAAATGGTAGCGACATTGTTATAGCCGTAGAAGTAGCAGATATAAAACCAGCCACAATAGATCCCCAAAAAATTTCCAAAAAACTATTATTTGCTTCACTTAACGCATTCTGTAAAAGCATGCCAGAAGCAGTCGATATACTTCCAGTAATTCCAGCTACAGCAATCATATGAAGCGACGAAACCCCAATCATTCCACCTATTGCTCCGCCAATAAGAGAACCGATGAACATTCCCCATGACC
>CAKQXZ010000122.1 GCA_934292955.1 uncultured Clostridia bacterium | reverse complement strand
ATGCTGTTACTATAACATAAGACTTTATATTATCGAAAACGTTGTCGGCAAGCAGATAATCTTTCATTATGGCGACAGACTTTTCGTCGTTTATAACGCGCAAAAGATTGAAACAGAAAGCGTGTACTTCGGGATTATCGGTAGAAAGACTTGTTTTTATAAGTCCGAACACATCCAAGCCCTTCTTCTTCTGTCCGCTAATCATAGCGTGCAAGGCGTCGTAAAGCTTTTCGAGCTGTTTTATGCCTTCGCTCCGCTGAAGAGAATTTGCATATTCCATCTTTTTAGGCGGAGTTTTTCTGCCTATAGCGTTTTTTGCGGCTTTTGCGTTGAACACGGCAAACTCGGCGCCGCTGATTTTGTAATAAGCGTTGAATTCGCGCTCTGCCGTTTCATAGTCGCCCGCGTTGAACGCCGCATACGCGTAATACAAATGAAGTTTGCCCGAACGCGGAAGAAGTTCTTTCAGTTTTTTTGCATACTCATAAGCAAGATCATGCCTTTCGAAACCCGCATACAAAGAAAAGAACTTGATTGCCGTTTCGAAATCGACGCAATCTTCTGTTTTTAGTTCGTCAAACGCCTTTTCCCGTAATTCGTCGTCACCCGTGAAAAGAGCAAGCGAAAAAACGTTGGTAAGCGCGATATCGGCATATGCGTCGTACTTTTTCGCGTTGTAATAACATTCCGCCGCATCGTCAAAATCCAGTCTGAAAATCAGTAACGCGCCCAAAAGATATTGCGCTTCGCCGTAATACTTGCTGTCGCTTTCTATAAGCCAGAGATCATTTTCGGTCTTCTCGGTCATATTCTCGGCTTCGCTGCGCGCACGTTCTACGATTTTGCGGTCGCGGTCTTCGTTTTTATCGACAAGCCGAATTTTCGGCGTTCCGTCGGCGGGAGCAAAATCGTCGGCAGAGAATAGCTCGTACATCATATCGTCGAACGGGAAATCAGCGTCACCCTTGTCGTTTATCTGCAGATTGAAATAATATGCCGCAATCTGATTATCGTGCAGAAAAAAATAATTGCCGCCAAGCCCGTTATACGCTTCCGCACGACAATGCGCGGGCGCGGCGTCTAAAAATTTGAACCAGTAATTTATGCTGTATTCGAACATTTCGAGTTCGGTGTACAGATCGGCAATCTTACGAAATAAAACGTAGTCGCCCTTACCCTGTTTTTCAAGATCAAGATAGACGGAAAGCGCGCTTTCGACGTCGTTTTCGTCAAGATACTCGTCGGCGACTTCGTTCATCGTAACGTCGTCTTTTATAAACGGAACGACATTTTCGGCAAAAGTCGCAACGTCGTCGTTTTTATTGTTTTTTTTCATTTTATTTTCCGAATAATTTATCTATATCGCTTTTGTCGTAGGTGTATCTCTTATTGCAAAAGTGGCACGAAACTTCCACTTTGCCTTCTTTTTCGCAAGTGTCGCACAGTTCGGCATAGCCTAAAGTGAGCAAAATTCCGTCGATATACTCTTTTGAACAAAGACAGTTGTATTTCGGAGTGAACTTTTCGTACTCGTAATCGCTGAAAGCTCTTTTTACGAACTCGTCCGCGCCCTGCTTTTCCATAACGGTGGAAACGTCGGTAAGCGAAAGCGCAAGGTCTTCGGCTTTTTTAAGGCTTTCGTCGTCGGCGTCGGGCATTGCCTGAAAAATCACGCCGCCCGCGCCTATACACACGTTGCCTTTGCCTACTTTTACGCCTAGAGCCATTGCCGTCGGCTGTTGTTCTGAATATGCGTAGTATCTTGCGAAATCTTCGGCTATTTCGCCGCTTTCTATAGCGCAACTGCCCGTATACGGTTCTTTAAGCCCCATACTTTTTACAACGGTTAGTCTGCCTTTTCCTACGCAGCCGGCAACGTCGAGTTTGCCTTTAGAATTAAGCGGTAAGTCGCACGCGGGGTTATCGATATATCCGCGCATGTTAAGGTTTGCGTCGCCCGCAACTACGATCTGACCGCCTACTCCGTCGCCGGAAAGAGTAACGGACAATCTGTCGTCACTGCTTTTAAGCGTTGAAGACATAAAAGTCGCCGCGATCATCGTTCTGCCGAGGGCTGCTGCGGCAAGCGGAGAGAAGCCGTGTATTTCTATCGCTTTGTTAACCATTTGCGTGGCTTCTATAACGGTAACCGAGATTTTGCCGTTAAACGCCACGCCTTTATATAATACGTCCATTTTATTATACGTCCGTTATTTCGTTATTGATTAAAACCGCCCGTGGATTCCGTTCCTTAGGTCGATTAGTTTTTTACCGCCCAGAAACAAAGCCGTTCGCTTTGTTCGGTCAATTTTTCACCGGACTGACCTTCGACGCAAACTATATTAAAACCGCATTTTTCAAGCGCGTCGCTTAACATTTTTTGCGTGTGAATATATTCGGTAAGACTGCTTTCTGTCTTTTTGTAATATTCGCCCTGCCTTAAAAACACGCTCATATCCATACAAACGCGGTCTTCGTACAAGGTGTTGAACCATATATAGGAATAGTTTTCGTCGTCTTCGCAAAAGGTCTGATTTGCTATAACGTTGCGCAGTTTATACTCGCTCGATACGTCAAAATGCAGCACTCCGCCCTTTTTAAGGCAACCCGAGAAACTTCTGAACGTTTTTTCGATTTTTTCGGGCGGAATGCAGTTTATTCCGTCGTTTATTACGGTAATGAAATCGACCTTTTCGAAAGATTTGAGATTACTCATGTCTTCCTTACGGAAATCGATTACAAGCCCGTCTTTGGCGCATTCGCGCATTGCCGCGGTAAGCATTTCGGCTGAACAATCCACTCCGCAGACGTTGTAACCCGCACGCTTTAACGCACGGGTAAAATACCCGCTTCCGCACGCGGCGTCTATTCCTTTACCCGTTTTACCCGCAAGCGAACGCAGTTTATCGGCAACGTAATCTGCCCATTTCGCGTAATCGCAGTTGAGCTTCATCGAGTATTCGTAAAAATCCGCTATCGCGGAAAACAGTTGCATTTTTTGCATATTCAAAATGACAATTTCGCTATCGGATAATCCGATAGCGAAGCGATAAACAATTATTTATTTTCGTCAGAAACGTTTTCGTTATTTTCGGTTGCCGTATTGTCGTTTTCGGCTTCGCCGTTCGTTTCTTCTGCAGTTTCGTCTTTGATAGCGTCGGTTGCGGTATTCTGCTCTTCCGCTTTTTCTTCGGGTTTATACTTGCCGGAAAGAACGTCATTTACATAATCGTCGCTGTCTTTACGCATTGCAGCCTTACTTTCTTCAAGACGTTGCAGGTCTGCACGGGAGAAGTTTTGCGGAAGTTCGGCAATTTCCACGTCGTAGTCGGTAATAGGCTTTATGGGACGCTTGCCGAGAGTAGAACGCTCGAACGAGAAATCGCTTTCTTCTTCGCTTGCTTTCTTTGAGTAAATACCGCGGTTTTTGACTGCGCCCGGCACGTTGTCGTTTATAAACTTATCGAACGCCCATTGCGAATAGTTCGTCCATATAAGCGCGGCGCCCGATAACCCCATAATAAGGAATACCATTAAACCGATCATAAGGAACACGTTGCCGATAACCATAAGAATTACGGAAACAAGCGCAAACGCCGCAAAAAACAGGTTTGCGGGAAGAAGTCCGAGCGCCATTATGAACGAGTTTTTGATAAGATTGCGGAATTTGAGTTTATAGGTTACGCCGAAAGTCAGCGTATAAAGATAAACAAGTGTGAAGAACGCAAGCAGCATCGTGCCGATTACAATCGCTAATGAAATAAGCCAATTCGAGCCATCTCTAGCAAGTATAAAATTAGCCATTCTTATTGAAAGAACGCCCAAGAACAGCAATATCGTGTAAATAAGCGTTGTTATGAACACGGTGCCGAAGTTCTTTTTTACGCCCGTCCAGAAATCACGACCGACAAACACGCCTTCAGCCCATACCATGTTACGCATAACGTACATACCGCCCGAAATACCTATCGACGCGATAATACCCGCGATAGGCATAAACATAAAAGTATGATAGTCGGCAGACAAATAAATCCATTCGGCAAATCCGACGGTCGTAGGCACGGCGGGATACCCTAATCCGACATTGCCTGAAAATGGAAATGTCACCGCGTAATACTGAACCATCATGTATCTTATAAAAACCAGCGCGATTACAGGTATAAAAAACAGAAGCATCAGAAGATTAAGACCGAAGAGTTTTGAAAAATTGTCGCGCACGATGCCGAAACCCAATTCCCAACGGTTACCGGGCATGGTCGAGCGCGCATATGTTTCGGAACGCTCGGGCCCTTCTATCATTCTTGCTATAAAACCTTTTTTCTTAGCCATTTATGACTCCGTGACAGCGTAATCCACGCTATCGTAAAATTTTCTTCATATATATTAAATCATTTTCACAATTTAATCAATCGATTGCATATCGATTTGAAAAAATAAATCGTCACGGATAAAGCCAAAAAACGTTTTTTTATTTTTTTGTATTTTCGCCGTTAAACAGTTGATTAAAAAAAAACGATTTGTTATAATAAGCAAAGTTGTTAAAAGTTATTGGGGTGTCGCCAAG
>CAKQXZ010000121.1 GCA_934292955.1 uncultured Clostridia bacterium | reverse complement strand
ATTGTTTTTATAACTTGATTTGAAAGGTTTATTATGAGAGTAGGTATAATAGGACTTGGAGCGATTTCTCCGCTTCATATAAGGGCGATTTTAGATCGCGGACAAAAGATAACCGCTATTTGCGACGTCGATGCGGCAAGATGTAAAAAAATTAACGATGAATTCAATCTCGGAGCAAAAGAATACTCCGATTATAATCAAATGATCGATAGCGGTGAAGTAGACGTCATACACGTTTGCCTTCCGCATTACCTTCATTCGGAAGTTATTTGTAAAGCATTGAGCAAGGACATACACGTTCTTTGCGAGAAGCCGCTTGCTATAAATTTTGAGCAGCTTAACGATATCGAAAAAACAGTTAAAAATTCTTCGGCAACGCTCGGCGTTTGCTTTCAGAATCGCTATAACGCTTCGGTTTTATACCTTAAAGAATTTTTCAAGGGTAAGGAAATAACTGCTGCAACGGCAAATCTCGTCTGGCAAAGAGATGAAAAATATTACGCATCGGGCGCGTGGCGCGGTAAAAAGCAATACGAGGGTGGCGGCGTTATGATAAATCAGGCGATCCACTCGCTCGATTTGTTACAATGGTTTTGCGGAATGCCAGAAACGGTTATCGCGCATTGTTCGAATAACTCGCTTCAAGGCGTAATCGACGTCGAAGATACGGCGTATGGTTTGTTTTCGCTTAAAAACGGGGGTAATTTTATTATAAACGCAACAAATTCAGCGGCGAGCTGTTTTCCGATAGTTCTTATGTTTCAATCAAAAACCGATGCGGTGGAACTTTCGGGCGATAATCTTATAGTCAACGGCAAGTTCGTTACAAAGTCCGACGGGGCCCCGATTTTCGGCAAAGAAGAATGGGGCGTAGGACACAATAATCTTATAAGGGAATTTTATAATTGTCTTGAAAAGGGCGAAAAATTCCCGATTGATTTTTACGAGGCCTCAAAAACCGTAAAACTCATATTAAAAATGTACGAGTCGAACGGTAAAAAAATAAATATTTAATAAACGGATATGAAAAAAATTGTTATTTTAGGTTGTGAAAATTCTCATGCCGATATATTTCTCGGCTTCATAAAGAACGACGCGGCGTTTTCCGACGTTGAGGTTTCAGGCGTTTACAGCGACGATAAAACCGCAGCCGAAAAACTTGCCGAAAAATACGGCGTTAAAGTTATGAGTGCGTATGACGAAGCGGTAGGTAAGGTTGATGGTGTAATCGTTACCGCTCGTCACGGTAATAATCATTATAAATACGCCGCTCCGTACATAAAAACAGGCGTGCCCATGTTTATCGATAAACCTATAACCGTAAACGAGGGGGAGGCGTTGAAACTTGCGCGCGAATGTAAGGCTGCGGGTGTAAGACTTACCGGCGGTTCTACGTGCGTTCACGATGAACGTGTGCAGACTCTTAAAAACGAGCACGACGATAATAAAGACGGAAAAACCATTTCCGGTTTTATACGGTGTCCTATAAATCTTAAAAATAATTATGGCGATTTCTTTTTCTATTCAGAGCACCTCGTCGGTATTATGTCAACCATTTTCGGCTATTATCCCGAAAGCGTAAAGGCGTATAAAAACGCCGAAAAAATCACCGTCGTGTTCAGATATAAAGATTATGACGTAACCGGTTTATACGTTGACAAAAATAATTTATATTACGCAATGCGTATTGCAGAGAACGGCGTACATGGAGAAGAGTTGCCGATAAACGAATTAAATCCATGTTTTAAGATGGAATTCAATAGTTTTTACGGACTCCTTTGCGGCGAGAAACAACGCCTTTCTTACGAAGATTTCATTGCCCCGGTTTTTGTGCTTAATGCAATTCAAAGGTCTTTGGAAAGCGGCAATGAAGAGAAAATAAATAAATTCGAGGTGTAGTAATGAATAAACTGATTTTATCCGCTTTTGCGGACGAATACGCTGACGATTTGAAAGAACAATGCGAGGCGTTGAATAAGTTCGGTATCGAATATATCGAGCTTCGCGGAGTGAACGGTAAAAATATTTCCGTTTTAACAGAAAGCGAAGTAAAAGAAACTAAAAAAATACTCGACGATTACGGAATAAAGGTTTCGTCGATAGGTTCTCCGCTCGGCAAAATCGATATAAAAGGCGATTTGAACGGGCACTACGAAACGGCGAAAAGAGTTTATGAAACGGCAAATATTTTAGGCGCGAAGAACGTGAGGATATTCTCGTTTTATTCAAAAGAAACGCCGTTTGATAAATGTAAAAGCGAAGTTTATGCGGGACTTGAAAAACTCGTCGGTTTGTCGGAGAGTGCGGGGCTTACCTTGTGCCACGAAAACGAAGCGCGCATTTATGGCGAAAGCCCCGAAAAATGCTTTGAAATAGCCGAATATTTCGGCGGAAGAATCAAATGCGTGTTCGACATGGGCAACTTCGTTTTAGACGGCTATGAACCTATGTCAGCATATAAACTTTTGTCCGATTATATCGAGTATTTTCACATAAAAGACGCGTTTTTTACGGGCGCGATCGTTCCCGCAGGCAAGGGCGAAGCCAAGATAAAAGAAATTCTCGACGATTACAAGGAAAACGGCAGAAAAGACACGTTTATAACTTTGGAACCGCATTTGCAGACTTTTTCGGGACTTAACGCGCTTGTCGGAAAGAGTTTCGATAACCCGTACAAATACGATAATCAAAAGGCGGCGTTTACTGACGCGGTAGAAAAACTTAAAGGCTTATTATGAAAACGTTCGTAAAAGATAAATTAGAAGTAAAAATTTTTGAAAACAGAACGCTTATGGGTGAAGCCGCTGCGAAAGATATTTCGGCTAAAATCAAAGAATTGCTTGCCGAAAAGCAAGAAATCAATATGATTTTTGCCGCCGCACCCTCGCAAAACGACGTATTGAAGGCATTAGTTGAGGACAAAACCATAGAGTGGAACAGGGTAAACGCTTACCATATGGACGAATATATCGGTCTTGATAAAAACGCTCCGCAAGGTTTCGGAAACTTTTTGAAAGCTCATATTTTCGGGCTTGTTCCGTTCAAAAGCGTTAATTATATAGATATAACGGCTACCGATCCCGAAAAGGAAGCCGAAAGATACGGCGAATTGTTGAAAGCCAACCCGACGGATATCGTCGTAATGGGTATAGGCGAGAACGGACACATAGCGTTTAACGATCCCGACGTTGCCGATTTTAACGATAAAAAGGTGGTTAAACCGGTTAAGCTCGATGAAATTTGCCGCAATCAGCAGGTGAACGACGGTTGTTTCAAGGCGATTGACGAAGTGCCTACGCACGCAATGACTTTAACCGTTCCCACGCTCGTTGCCGCACCGTGGCTCTTTTGTATAGTGCCTGCGGCGACAAAAGCGAAAGCCGTTTACGAAACGATAAACGGAAGAATAGACGAGCATTGCCCCGCAAGCGTTTTAAGAACGAGAGATAACGCAAAATTATATCTCGACGATAAGAGTTCGGCGTTATTATGATTGAAATAAAAAGTAATAAAATAATAACCCCGAACGGTTTGCGTTCCGGGTATTTATATATCGATAACGGACTTATAGACGGCTTTTTTGAAAAACAAAGAACCGATATCGCTTGCGGAGAACGATATGATTTTACGGGTAAATACGTTTCGCCCGGGTTTATAGATTTGCACACTCACGGCGCGGGCGGCTATCCGTTTATAAACTGCACCGAAGAAGACGTAATAAACGCATGCAATTTTCACTTAAAACACGGCACTACAAGCATTATGCCGACCGTTACGGCGGGCGCGTTTGAAACAATGCGGGATGCCGCAAAGAAAATAGCCGCAGTCAAGAGAGGGAACAAAACTAAAAGCAATATAATCGGCGTGCATTTAGAAGGACCGTATTTATCTGCAAAACAATGCGGCGCACAGTGTCCTAAATTCATAACAAAACCGCAAAAAGCCGACTATAAGTCGATTATCGAAGAGTTCGGCGACTCAATAGCGCGTTGGACTTACGCTCCCGAGAACGACGAAAACGGGAAGTTTTGCAAATATTTAACGGAACACGGCATAATCGCGTCCGCGGGGCATACCGACGCTAAATACGAAGACATGAAAACGGCAATCGAAAACGGTTGCAATCTCGTAACGCATTTGTATTCGTGTACTTCCACCGTAACGCGCGACCACGGTTTCAGAAGTTTAGGCGTTATCGAAAGCACCTTTTTGCGCGATGAACTTTGCGCCGAAATAATAGCCGACGGAAAGCACTTGCCGCCCGAGCTTATAAAGATGATTGTAAAAATCAAGGGCGTTGACAAAACCTTACTTTGTACCGATAGTTTGGCAATAGCGGGAACGGATATAAAAGAAGGTGTGATGAGCGGCACGGAATTTATCGTAGAGGACGGCGTTTGCAAACTAAAAGACCGTTCGGCATTTGCGGGTAGTATCGCCACCGCCGACCGCCTTGTGCGAGTAATGACCAAAGAATGTGGTTATGATATATTAACCGCGGTAAAAATGATTACTGAAACTCCCGCGAAAATCGCAAAAATCAATGCGGGCAGTATTGAAAAAGGCAAAAGAGCCGATAT
>CAKQXZ010000120.1 GCA_934292955.1 uncultured Clostridia bacterium | reverse complement strand
ACGCTTGTCATTACGTTTTTCGTGTTATTGCTTAAATCTCTTATTCCGTAAAAGTTCATATATTTTACCTCCAAGTATTCTATATATAGTATATACATTTGTTATACAAAAGTCAATACATTAGGCAAAATAAATTAAAAAATATTTGATATGTGGTTTTAGTAAAGTAGATTTGAGCGAAAAAACAAATTTAATAGAGGTGATTTGATTGAAAAAGATATTTAATATAGGCATAACCCTTATCGTAACGATAACGACCGTAATTCTCGGGGCGTTTGTTTTCAGAAGTTCGTATTTCAGATTTTGGGAGGCATTACAAGATTTCGGGCTAAGTGTGGCATATTATTTCAGACTTATTTTTAAAGGTGGAAGCAATATCACGCCAACCGTAAACGGGTTTTCAAATGTTTTCAAAGCGAGCGGCTATTTGCCGACCACAGCGGGAGAATACAAACAACAAATAGCAAGATTTTTTACGACATTTATAAGCAAGGACAATTTTGATTTGTGGCTTGCGGGGTTGAGAAACGGCGTGGAAAAGGTAAGCAAAGGTATTGTTCTTTTAATGCCGTGCCTTATTGCGCTGTGGTTTATAGTGAAACGTATCTATTCCGCAACGAACACGAAACACGGTGAAAACACTAAGCCTTTAAGGTTTGTTTTGTTTGTCAATGATAAGGTGTTTTTGTCTGTTTATCGACTTATACAAGGACTTATTGAGTTTATTAAGCCTAAAAAGTATATATGGATAACGTGGATTGCGGTGTGGTTGTTTAATTTGAACCTCGTAAGCATAATTGTTGCTTTTCTATCATTTTATTTCTATTTCGCAATCTCATTTGATATCCCCGGGGTGTTTATTCAGATAGCAAAACTTATTATAGATTTGCAGGTAACTTTGAAAACAATTCCGCCGTGGGTATTTGTAATCGTGGGCTTATTTATATGGAATAAGATTCGTAAAAGCCGAGCATTGAACAAACTGAAACATTTCGAGGCTCGGAATTGCGGTTTTATAAACGAACTGCCGATAGTTGCAATGTCCTGCGGTTCGATGGGAAAACGCAAGACGACGCTTATCACGGATATGGCGTTATCTCAGGAAGTAATGTTCCGACAGGAAGCGTTGAAAATGCTGCAAACCGCGGATATGAAATTTCCGTATTTCCCGTGGATTTTATTCGAGAACGATATAAAAACTTGTATGCAATACAGGGTGATTTATAACCTTGCGACTATAAAAATTTGGATAGAAAAGAAGCGAAAACGCTACGAAAAGCATAAAATTTCCGCTTTACAATTATACGGCTACGATACGGAAAAATATCCTACGGTATATAAAAACGGTTTGTATGAAGAAGATATTTTCGACGTGTTATCCACATATGCAAGACTATATTTTATTTACGTTATAGAAAGTAGTTTAATTGTAAGTAACTATTCCGTAAGAGAGGCGAACGAGCAAGTTTCGCTCGGTAATTTTCCGCTATGGAATTTGTTTTTTTTCGGTAAAGAAACGGACGGGCGTTTTTCGCATATCATTGATTTTGATACGCTAAGGCTCGGACGAAAAGTAGTTGAAAACAATAAAAACGCAGGCTCTTTCGAGTTTGGAATAATTCTTATAACCGAGATCGGCAAGGAACGTTGCAACAATCTCGAACTGAAGGAAGTAAAGAAAATAACAGGTGAAACAAATCAAAAGAACGACCTTTTTAACTCGTGGCTAAAAATGTGTCGACACTCCGCAACGGTAGATACGTTTCCTTTTATAAAGGTCTTTACGGATGAGCAACGCCCCGAAAGTTGGGGTAGCGATGCGAGGGATTTGTGTGATATAATTCATATACGAGACTGCTCGGAACAGTACATTTCTCTGCCGTTTTACACGCTTGAAGAAATGATTGTTGAGTGGGTTTATATGCGGTTTATCGACTTATACGAGGACTTTCGCGTTAAAAGAGGAGATAATACACTACTAATTTATGCGTTTAAGAAGGTTGCGGCGTGGCTGTATAATCGTAATGCCGTAAACTACAATTTATATGGGTATTCGATATTAAAAATTGAAAAAGAACGAGGAACGCAGGACGGAAAGAAAAAGAAACAAAAGTATTATTTGTGTAACCGAAAGATTTATAACAGAAGATTTTCGACCGATTGTTTTTCGGACTATTTCAACGAGCAGGCTCGGAAAACGAAAGTCGGACTAAACGACTATGCGGAGTATTCCGCAGTAAAAGCAACAGTATCAGAACTAAAACAGCAAAACAGTTATTTTATAAATTCGCTATATAAAAGTGACAATGAGGAAAGTAAATAGACGATATGAATCATTGCACCGCTGTATATGGCAAAGGAGGCAAGTTTGATATATGAAAAAGCGAAAGTATATTATGACGGGTCGCATCACATAGCGATTCCGCATACGACGAGGTGGCTGAAACCGAGACGAAAGTTTAAAGAAAAAGAAATTGTAGTCGGCGAGGACGGAAAACCAGCCGAAGACAAACTCGAACCGTCCGTACTCGTTACCGAAGAAGGACATATTTTGCAAGAGGTTGAATTTATCGACGGCGAACTCGTTCCAGTTATGAAAAAGGTTAAAGCAAAGGGCGTAAGGACGACGAAAAAGGAAGTCTTTGAGAGGCTCTACAAAGAGAGTTTTAATTTGAAACGAAACATTCGTCGAAAACACATAATTGACGGTATGGCGGGGCTGTTTAAGGACGCAAAACAGGCGGAAACTTACGTTGACGATAATCTCGAACGCAAGAAGCGAAATCTTATCTGTCGGCGGACGCGGTTGGTAAGAAAAGTAAACTTACAAAATTTCAATTATTTTGTTACGTTTACCTACGACAGTAAAAAACATACGGAAGAATCGTTTAAAAAGAAACTTATCTGGACGTTGGCGAATTTTTCTCATAGAAAAGAGTGGAAATATGTTGGCGTATGGGAGAGGTCTCCTGAAAAGAAGAGGTTACATTTTCACGGTCTGTTTTACATTCCTGCCGGAGCAATGCAGGGAGAACTAACCGAAGTTAACGATTTTAGCCTTATAACCCATAAGCGGCAGACGACGGTTCAAAATACTTATTTCAACGAGAAGTTTGGAAGAAGCGACTTTGAAAAAATAGACGATAATCGCAAAATGGGAGCGGCGGTAGCGTATATTCTGAAATACATAGAAAAGTCTGGCGAGCGGATTGTCTATTCAAGAGGACTTCCGCAATATTTCATTTCAGATATTCTTTCCGAGGACGTAGTTATGAAAGTAGGACAAGAAGAAAAGAAACTATTACTCTTCGACGACTTCAAATGTATAGACGAAGGCTGTATCGTTGGAACGGTAAGCGAGGAGACCATAAAGCAAATGCCGAAGAGTAATTGACAAAAGGCAGCGCGGAAGATTTGCCAAGCGGCTTAGCGGCAAACTTCCGCGCCTTTGGATTTGGTGAGCGGATATAAAACGGGTCGATTTAACGGGTGGGTTGAATATAGACGTGTGCTTGTCTTGCGGCGAGCGTAGCGAGCCGCACTTGTATCAAGACAAGCACACGTCTAATCGCCAAAGGCTTAAAAAAGGTGGATATGTACTAAAGATAAATTACGGCAAAATAGAGGATTTACATATCCTTTGCTATGTCTGGAATATATGCTTTATCGCCCATAACTACGATTTTGCAGTTAATGCCGTTCACGACGTGCGCAATGTAGTTTGTTCGACCTTCTTCAATTGCTCGGATAATGATTTTGTCCGACGGCTCGGTTAAAAGCGGCAGATTTTTATAATCGAGAAAATTGTCGCTGTTGTTTACTTCAATTATTTTACAGCCGTGCTGAATGAGATACGATGAAAATTGCCATAGTTTCTCGAACTTGCCGTAAGAATCGGCTATAAAGCCTATGTTATGTTCGGGGTTGTATGCTGTGATGCGAAAATAGTTGTTCATAGTGTTTTCTCCCTTGATTTTTTAAGCCGCCTTTTGGATTTTACGAACTTTTCTGTTGGCGTAAGGCAGCCATTTCTTATTGACGAACTTTATTACATTGTCATCGGGTTTAGTGTCGTGATAGCCGTAACACTGTAAAATTTTGTGTTTTTCAGGCGAATATTCAACTGTAACAAACGGAATATCGGGCGAAGAGATATTGCGGATAAAGAATATTAAAGTTTCTTCCCTTGCGAATTTTTGGTCGTAATTCATCCGTCCGACGCAGTGATCAAGTGCCTCGCCTTCTATTATCAATTCGCTTGGATTTTTAGCGATAATCGACATATAGGCAGACTTATCGTTGTATTCAAGGTTTAAATATTTGTTTGCGACGGCGGCGAATTTAGCGTAAAACTCTTTTCGTTTTTCTTCATCGCGTTTGAGTTTTAACGTGTTGTATTCGTCGATACGGATATCGTGCCAACGTTTGAAATCGTGGGGATAGCGGTTCTTTTCTTCATCCATATCTAAGCCGAGATTCTGGCAAGCATTCAGATAATCCCGATACGAATACGGGTTTGTTTCCTGCTTGCGAAGATACAACACGAATTTTTCAAGGTCGTTTTTGAAAAGCGTGCGTAACTCTTTCAAAGCCGTTTCTTTCGA
>CAKQXZ010000119.1 GCA_934292955.1 uncultured Clostridia bacterium | reverse complement strand
GTGTAGCGACAGATATACGGCAAAATCGAACGAACTTAAAATCGATTTGCTTGCAAATTCTTTTAAGGAAAGTTTAGCCGTAAACACGGAAAGAATGCGTGAATTCTGGCAGGTTATTGACCGAACGACGGGCAAAATTCACGCCGATTGGGACTATTCGGACGGCGTGGTTACGATTAACAATGCCGAAAAATATCACGAATATACCGTCAACTTTTTTGCAAAAAATATTTGGGATCCGATTCAGATATACAATTATCATGTAAATAACTGGACGTGCGACAAGGATATCGATATAGATCCCGTTTATCCCGAAGCGCTCGAGCATATGCTTTTCCGCATGGAAAAGTGGCTTAAAGAAAATCCCGACGTGACGGTCGTAAGGTTTACCACGTTTTTCTATAATTTCTTTATAGTCAACGTTACGGGCTTAAAACAGCGCATATGGGATTGGCACAACTATGCCATGACGGCTTCGCCCGCTATGTTTGACTTGTTTTATAAGGAAACGGGCGTAAAAATCACGCTTGAAAACATAATCGGCGGCGGGTATTATTCGAACAGATTTACTATTCCCGACGAAGTAATGAAAAAATACGTCGATTTCGTGCAGAAAAAGTGCGCGGGGTGGGCTAAATTGTTTGTCGATTTGTGCCATAAATACGGCAAAAAGGCTGTTATGTTCGACGGGGATCATCGTATAGGGGTTGAGCCGTATTCTCCGTATTTTGCGTCCATCGGGCTTGACGGAGTGGTCGGCGCGCCTTCGAGTGCGTTGTATACTCAACAGGTTGCGAACATAAAAGGTGTACAATTTACCGAAGGCAGACTTAATCCGTACTTTTTCCCGAACGAGTGTCCAGGCGACGAACGCGGAACGCAGATACTTAATATGTATTGGGATGGTATTCGCCGCGGGCTTATGAAAAAACCGATGGACCGAATAGGTTTCGGCGGATATCTGAAACAAATAGAGAGTTATGAAACGCTCAAAAAAGCAATTAAAGACGTTTGCGACGAATTCCGCTCGATACGCGAAAATATCGGCACCGATCGTTGTTTTACAAAAGCTTGTGTTGCGGTTCTGACATATTGGGGCAGACTCGACTCATGGATGCTTAACGGCATTTTTATAGATGACGTGCGGCAAGACGGGTATTATTACCCTGCGTTTATCACCGCACTTGCGATTTTGCCCGTCGACGTCGATTTCATTTCGTTCGACGACGTTAAAAACAAAGGCTTAAGCGGCTATGACGTTGTGATTTCCGACGGAATACCCGGTACGTCGTTCAGCGGCGATAAGTGCTGGTCGGATGAAAAACTCGTCGGCAAAATAAGAGAGTTTGTGGATAACGGCGGCGGTTTTATCGGTGTAGGCGAACCGAGCGGTTATCAATATCAAGGCAGATTTTTCCAACTTTCCGATGTTTTAGGCGTTGAAAAAGAATGTAATTTCAGACATTTTGAAAAACGCGATAATATCGTTGCCGATTCGGCGCATTGGATTACGGAAGGAATAAATCTTGATAAAATATCGTTCAATAATATCGTTCGCGGCGTTTATCCGCTAAGCGCAAAAACGCTTGCTATGCATTATGACGACCAGTATCCTTTGGGGTGGCAGAATGCGGGGCATGTCGATTTAGCCGTAAACGAATACGGCAAGGGGAGAAGCGTTTATTTTTCGGGGGCGTCGCCTTGCAATGAGAGTTACCGGCTGATTTATAACGCAATTTTATGGGCATGCGGGAAGGAAGCGGAAAAGAATATCGTTTATTCTTTCAATCCGAACGTCGACGCGTATTATTACGAAGATAATAAAATGTATGCTCTTATAAATTCCGTTAACGAAGAACAAACGACCGAATTTTACGATAAGTCGGGCTATAAGTCGATTATCGAACTAAAACCGAAAGAAATCAAATGGATTAAAGGCGGAGAATAATTGTGATAAGAGCGAATTTTGTGAAAATAATTGCGGCGGATAACGTATCGGATATTGCCGTGCTCGGCAAGAACGCAAATACAAAATCGCATACGTTTTTATATCCGTCCGCCACAATTTCGGCAAACGGGTTTGTAATCGTTGATTTCGGTAAAGAACTGTGCGGCAGACTTCACGTCGTATTCGGCTGGAACGATTGCAGCGGAAAAATCCGCATTAGGCTCGGCGAATCGGTTTATGAAACTTGCGCGGAAATCGGAGAGAAAAATGCGGACAATTACCACTCGTTGAGAGATAACGCTTATTCCGTCGTTTCGTGGGGCGACGTTTCCACCAGCGAAAGCGGATTTCGGTTTGCGCGGATAGACAACGTTTCGGGTGGCGATATAAAAATATAGCTTATTTTTGCCGAAGAATCGGGGAACGGTTTGAAGATAGCGGGTGATTTTAACTGTTCCGACGACGTATTGAATAAAATTTATAAAACAGCCGAACGGACGATTTCGCTTTGTGTGCGCGATGACGATATATGGGACGGAGTAAAACGCGACAGAGTTTTTTGGATAGGCGATTTTTATCCCGAACTTCTTGCGGCGTATCTGATTTACGGCGATATTTTGCAGTTCGAAGAAGTTTTGAATAAGGTGAAATATTTCGACGGACATTGGGTGAATGATATGCCGTCTTATTCCGCGTGGTGGATTATTTGCCTTGAAAAGTATCTTGATCTATCCGATGATAAATGCTATGTAAAAGATATGATGACTTATGTAAATAAGATCGTAAACGATTTTTCCGTTATTATCGGTAGAAATGGCACGGTTTCTTATGAAAATAACAAACTGGCATATTTCGGCGGCAACGAATTTTTCTTCGATTGGCCGACCAACGGCTTTCCCGACAGAGAAATCGGTTGGAGATATTTGATTTTATATGCTATGAAATGCGCGAAAAAGTTATATGCGCAGTTCGTCGGCGATACAAAAAAAGCGGACGATATCATAGAAAGTTTGAACAAATACGATTATAAACCGTCGGAATTCAAACAAGTTACGGCGCTGGGGGTTCTTGCGGGTAAAATTTCCGCCGACAGTGCAAAAGAAAACTTGATGAAAGGCGGCGCAAATGGCATGACTTCGTTTATGAGTTTTGCTATAATCGAAGCGTTGCGCATGGTCGGCGAAGGTGAGTTTGCGCTTTCGGTGATCAAAGAATATTTCGGTGCGATGATGGATTTGGGTGCAACCACTTTTTGGGAAGATTTCGATATGGAATGGCTCAAGGATAATCCGACCGATCTCGAAGCGATGCCCGATAACGCAAGAAAAAATATTCACGCCGATTACGGCAAATTTTGTTACCTTGGTCTAAGGCATAGTTTGTGTCACGGCTGGTCATGCGGATTTGTCGACTTTCTGTATAAATACATACTCGGAATCGTTCCCGTTAAAGAAGGCTATGCCGAAATAACGGTCGATCCGCATATGTGCGGAATGTCTTTCGTCGAAGGTAAAATCCCCACCAAATACGGCGTTATAACGGTTAAGCATAAGGTGGTTGACGGCAAAATCGAAACGATTCTCAAATTGCCTGACGGAATAACGGAGAAAAAATAAAATGGAAAAATACACTTGGAAAGCCGAAATAATCGACGGCAAAAAAGATGAATACGTAAGACGGCACAACGAGATATGGCAAGAAATGAAAGACGTTCTGACCAAAGCTGGCTTGCGTAATTACTCTATATGGGTTTGCGGAAACGAACTGTTCGGCTATTATGAGTGCGAGTTCGGGGTAGAATATGCGGCAAAGGTGCAGGCTGAAAGCGAAGTCGTGGCGCGTTGGAACGAGTATATGAAAGACGTGATGATTATGCCGCTCGATAAAAAGACTGGCGCTCAGCCGTTGCTTGAACAAGTTTTTTATTTTGAAGGCTGACGGCGGAATGGTTTATGGAAAAAATAATTGTCGATACCGATCTCGGGTTTGACTGCGACGACGCGGGCGCGCTGGCGATCGCGAATAAACTTAAAAACGACGGCGAAATCGATATTCTTGCCGTAACGCACAGCGTCAACAAGAAAATCGGTTGCGACGCGATAAAACTTATAAACGATTATTACGGAAATCCCGATATTCCCGTCGGCGTTGCCGAGCGATATGCGCTTAATGTGGACGAGTTTTACGAAGAATTTTACGTAAAATTTCATTATGCCGAAAGTTTTCCCGGGTGGGGCGAAAAACCGACTTTTTATAAGATACTGAACAACTTGAATCTTGAAAAGTATAAAAACGAAGTTTATCGCTCAGCAAAAGAAGTCGTCGTCGAAGCGCTCGAAAAAAGCGAAGATAAAAGCGCAACCGCGCTTTGCATAGGGCAAGCGAATAACGTCGCGGACGTTTTAAGCGAAAATGCCGAGTTGTTTAATAAAAAAGTAAAGCGCGTTGTCATAATGTGCGGCAATTTTAACGATTACGAATACGAATACCGTCTTGGCGATATGTATTGGAAAGGGGAATTTAACGTAATTCTCGACGTAAAATCTATGCAAAGACTCTTCGCCGAGAAAAATTTGCCCGTTTACGTTCTCGATTTCAATCAAGGCTTCGACGTTTTGTCGGGCGAAGGTTTGTCTATGCAAAAGGATAACCCAGTCAGAGCCGCATATATCGCGCATAAGGTTGGGCAGTCTTTGAATATGCCGTCGTGGGATATTATGG